>JAHJLO010000017.1 GCA_018821685.1 Patescibacteria group bacterium | reverse complement strand
ATCTTGGAAATTCTTCTTTTTGTAGTTTTTTAATTTCGTACATTAGAAATATTTTAACATATTTAATTAAACAAGCTTTTTTTATTTCTTTATTTTTGTTACCATAATATCAATGTTATTAAACACTAAACAGCGGAGAATATCGTCTGCTTCAAGAAGCCCAGTCGTAGGGTAGAAATGGTTGAATTTACGGCTGGGCTAATAAAAAATTTGTGAAGCAATTTTTTACTTAATAATTTATTACTTACTATTAAAAATATGTTAGATATAAAATTTATCCGAGAAAATGAAGATTTGGTTCAAGAAGCTGCGAGAAAAAAGCTTATTGATTTTAACGTGAAGGAACTTATTGATATTGATGATAAACGAAAGGATTTAGTCTCTGTTATCGATGAAATGAGAACAGAACAAAATTCTTTAAGCGAAATGATTCCCTCAATTCAAGATGAGGAAAAAAGAATAGAGGTTATAAATAAATCGAAGGAAATAAAAGAAAAATTACAAGGAATTGAAGAAAATTTCAGAGAGGTGATGAAGAAATGGAAATTGTTAATGTTGCAGGTGCCAAATATTCCTGATATGTCTGTCCCCGAAGGAAAATCAGATGAAGATAACGTTGAAATAAAAACTTGGGGTGAAAAACCTAGTTTTGATTTCGAACCAAAATCTCATATTGATATTATGAATAACTTAAAAATGGTTGATTTTGAAAGAGGGGCTAAAATCCACGGTTTTAGAGGTTACTATCTACTGAACGACGGAGCAAGACTTTCTTGGGCTATTTGGAATTATGCCAATGATTTTTTTGGACAGAAAGGATTTATTCCAATGCTTCCTCCTGCGATTGTAAAAAAAGAAAATCTTTATGGAACAGGTCATTTACCCAATGATGCCGAAGATGTCTATAATACACAGGACGATGATTATTTAATTGGAACGGCTGAAATTCCCGTGACAGGTTTTCACTCAGGTGAAGTTTTGGATAAGGAAGAATTACCTAAAAAATATTTAGGATTTTCCCCTTGTTTTCGAAGAGAAGCTGGGTCATATGGAAAAGATACAAAAGGGCTTATCCGTGTTCAAGAATTTTACAAGATGGAGCAGGTAATTTTGTGTGAAGCTAGCCATCAGGAGTCTGTAAAATGTCATGAATGGATAAATAAGAATACAGAAGAGTTTATTGAATCAATGGGTATTCCTTACCACACGGTAATTAATTGCGGTGGTGATTTGGGACAAGGTCAGGTTAAAAAATATGACATTGAATTGTGGGTTCCTGGAGAACAAAAATATAGAGAAATTTCTTCAGCTTCTTATTTCCATGATTTTCAAGCTAGAAGGTTCAATATTAAATATAAAAACGAAGAAGGTAAAAGTCAGTATGTTCACACTCTTAACTCAACAGCTATTCCGACACCAAGAATTTTAGTTTCTTTAGTTGAGAACTTCCAGCAAGCGGATGGATCCATAAAAATTCCAGAAGTTTTGCAGAAATATATGGGCAAAGAGGTTATATCTGCTGAAAAATAAAAGTAATTGAAAAAACAAAAACCGCTAAAAAGCGGTTTTTGTTTTTTCAATTACTTTTATTACTGTATAATATTCTTATATGACAAAGTATAGGTCTTCTCAGCTAACACAAAAAAGAAAAAAACAATTTCAACTAAAATTTATTTTAATCGTAGTCATTCTTATTTCTTTTGTTTTTGTTTTATCGGCACTTTCAAAAAGTGATTTTTTAAGTATCGATAAAATTGAAATAAAAGGTAATGATGTTGTTAAAGAAGAAGATTTAAGAAAAATTATAAATAAAAATTTAGAAGGTAATTATTTTCGGCTGTTTTCAAAAAGTAATATTTTAATTTATCCGAAACAGGCAATTAAAGTCGAATCTGAGAGACTTTTTCCAAGAATAAAAGAATTTGATTTTAGCCTCGATTTACCTCGCTCGTTGAACGTGAATATTGCTGAAAGAAAACCTTATGTTTCGTGGTGTGATAAGGATTGTTTTTTTGTGGATAAGGAGGGCTATATTTTTGAAAAGATTTCGATACTTCCTGAAACCTTTTTCACATATTATACTGACCTGAGAGAATTAACTCCGAGCAGTGATTTTGTTCCAAGGAAACCTAGTAGTCCGATAAGACAATTTATTTTAAATTCTGAAAATTTTAAAGAAGTCGATTCTTTCGTTAAATTTGTTGATGGTTTGGGTTTGGAGCCTTATAAATTTATGGCAGAAGGGGAAAAATATAGCATATATCTTGGAACCCAAAAAACACAAATAATTTTTGATAAAAATCAAAATATAAAAGAAGTCATGAACAATTTGCAATCTATTTTAAATATGGACGAATTTACTGATATTGAAAATTTTAAAAAACTCGAATACATAGATTTAAGGTTTGGAAATAAAGTTTTTTATAAATAAATTGAATTAAAAAATCCACAGTAACTCAGTTATTGCGGATTTTCTTTTTCTTTTTGAGGATCCGTTTCTTTCAAATTAGATCTCTGAGATTTTCTTTAAAGCAATCTTTAAGATTTCCTTCGGTTGTTTTAAACGGAGCTCTCATTAATTCAACATTTTTTCGTGAACAATTAGGACTTTCTTTTGAGTGCTTTCTGCCCCCGGATTCTTGATCAACTTCTTTCGAGTCACTTAAAGTGCTTCCGACCCACTTACATAAAGGACATCCAAAAGTACTTTTATAAGTTGTCCCGATTTCAGTACAATCTCCTCTATCTGTCATTTTTTCCCTCCGAGTTCATTTTAATTGAAAACATCTTCTGAAAATGATACTATCAAAAAACGATAAAAATAACAATATGTCAAAAAACTTTTGGAAAAAATTAAATAAACCTTTTTTTGTTTTAGCCCCTATGTTGGATGTCACAGATACATCTTTTCGGCAGATTATTGCAAAATATGGAAAACCAGATGTTTTCTGGACTGAATTTGTGGCGGTGGACGGTTTGTGTTCCGAAGAAGGGAGAAACCGACTAAAAAAGAATTTACTTCAATTTGATGAATCAGAAAGACCTATTGTCGCTCAACTTTTTGGATCTAAACCAGAGAATTTTGAGAAAGCAGCTAAAATCGTTGCTGAACTTGGTTTTGATGGAGTTGATATAAATATGGGTTGTCCTCAGAAAAATATTTTAAAACAAGGGGCTGGTTCCGAACTTATAAATAATCCAGAATTAGCAAAAGAAATAATTAGAGCAACTAAACAAGGGGCTGGTGATTTACCTGTATCAGTTAAAACACGTGTTGGTTACAATAAAAATGAAATTGAAAAGTGGATTCCTGCTATTCTTGAAGAAAACCCAATCGTTTTGACTATTCACGGGAGAACCAAAAAAGAAATGTCTAAAGTACCCGCAAATTGGGATTTAATTAAACAGGTTAAAGAAATTAGAGATAAAATGGGAAGCGACACCCTAATCATAGGAAACGGTGATGTTAAGAGTTTAGAAGAATCTAAAGAAAGGATTAAAGAAGCAGGCGTTGAAGGTGTCATGATAGGGCGGGGGATTTTTGGGAACCCTTGGCTGTTTTCTGGTGTGGATTGGAATGAGGTTTCGGTTGAAGAAAAATTGAAGGTGGCTTTGGAACATACAAAATTGTTTGAAAAGATTTTTGGAGAAAACGAAGAAAATAGAAAGTTATTTAATGGGAATGGGAGAGCTAGAAATTTTGCTCTAATGAAAAAACATTACAAAGCTTATGTTAACGGTTTTGATGGAGCTAAAGAGCTGAGAATAAAATTAATGGAAGCCGAGAATTTAGAACAAGTAGAAAAGATATTTAACAAAGCAATAAAAGATTTGAATAAATAGTGTTTTTTTGGTATTGTTTTTGGTAGGAAATTAATTTTATTGTTTTAAAACAAGTTATTTTTTAAAAGAGGAGATTATTCATGACAGAAGAACCTTGTTTTTATCATGAAACTGAGGGTGGTGTTCGTATTACCGTAGGTCTATATTCCGCTTTTTTTGAAAACGGAGATCCTAATCCCCCTGGTCATATTATAATGAAAACAGACGTTGAGTTAGGTGGCGTTAGAGAAGAAGAGAGAAATGATAATTGGGAGCAGGCTCGCGATTTTATAACCGAGTTGTCAAATTTAAAATTTTAAAGACAATGAATTTTCAGAGGTGAGGAGCTTTTTAGCTCCTCACCTCTTTATATTTTTAAATAGATTTTAATAGTTTCTGCGAGGAGGTAGTTTTGTTTTTAAAAATACTTTAT
>JAHJLO010000016.1 GCA_018821685.1 Patescibacteria group bacterium | reverse complement strand
CCCGCATATATGATTTTTTCATATCGTTCACCTTCTTCTAAGTTACCAAAACATTTCTGAATTACCTTCATCCCTTCATCAGTCAAAGGCAATTCTTTTACATTTGAAACTATTTCTGCCATATCATCACCTTTATTTTATTCATTATTCATAAAAACAGAGTGAACTAGGCGAAGCCTGTCATTTCCCAGCTTATACAAAATAGACAGCTTATACAAAATAGATACCTGACACTCTTACTTTAGCTTGTCATTATTTTGCATATAATTCCTATAGCTGCGATGGCTTAACCATTTTAGCCCTGGGAAAAAAATATTCTGAGATAAAGCCTCACTCATTTTGACAATTTCTATTTTTTAAATATATAATTTCTTTTTCACTAAGATCAGTAATTTCAACAATCTCAGAAATAGCATTACCTCTTTGCAACATTTTAAGAGCAATCTCTTGTTTCCCTTCAATCTTCCCTTCAATCTTCCCTTCAATCTTCCCTTCATCAAAAGCAGTATCCAGTGAATTTTTCATATCTCTATAATATTTTAAGCTATTTTGATATGTTTCTCTCTCTTGATCACTCATCTTAGCTATTTCTGCGAGTTTAAAGAGTTTTTCAAATACTTTTTCTTTAAGCTTCTCAGGTATATTTTTCAAATTATGTAAATTTCTTAATACATATAACCATTTTTCAAAGTGATTTTCTAATTCTGCTTCTGTTTTCTCAAATTTTGGCATTTCTAAGTAGATAAATGTTAGCTTGTCGTAAAATATTTTATTGGTTTCTATATCTGATAACTTAACTTTATAGATCATTTTTGCTTTATCTTTTTTGTCTTCTTCAAAGATAAAATCAAGAATACTTATAGTATAAACATTTTGAAGTTCATAATTCCAACCTCCTCTATTTGCTTGTTCCTGAATAGGAAAAGTTGAATAATAAACACTTCGATCTTTGAAAAAAGTTTGTTTTGCTTTTTGCAATTCAACAATAAACTTTTCCCCTTTTTCATTTTCACAATAAAGATCAAATATTGCTTTACGATCAAGCTCAGTACTACCTAAATGCTCATTTTTCAAATATACAAGATCTACAATAAGTCCCTCTTGATCTCGTAATAGTTCATTTAAGAAATCAATCAATAAATCTTTATTTGGCTCTTCTCCAAATATCTTTTTAAAACCAAAATCTGTAAACAAATTAACATATTTTTCCATTGCTTTCTCCTGACGATTAAGACGATTTCTTTGTTGATATTTGGAACGATTTTGATGCGATCTTCACATATAGATTATTGCTTAATATACATATCCTTTTTCAGCTTTATCTTTGAGTATTACCAATACTACAATAAAAGAGGCTCAATGAAAAATATAAAAGCATATAATTCGTTTCGAATTTACAAACTCGAAAGTAAAATGTACGTTCAATGCCAAGAACTAGGAAGAGGAAAAGGAAGTACTTCCCAATATTTAATATAAATTGTGCCGTCAAAAAACGGTTAATTTTGCACAATATTAGGTTGACAGCAAAAGATGAAAATGTTTATAGTAAGATACTATAAATACCAAACACTTACCATCAATTTTAAATCCAAATTGACAGGTTTTATGGCAGGCTAATGATAATCTTTGCAAATCAAATATTTATGACTCGAACGTCTCTTTTCTTATCTGGCCAAAAAAACAGAAATATATACATGATTAATCAAACAGTAGAATTAAGAAATGTAAATGAAGCACATTATAAAAAAGAGCTAGTTCAAGGTGGAGGCCAATCTATGGTTCCATGTTTAAAGCATCCCGATGGAACTTCTCAGCATGACTCTTCCGATATAGCAGATTTTATAAGAAAGCACTATGCCTAAATTTAAATAAAAAAAGCCATCTCCGAAAAGATGGCTTTTTTATTTGATATTCACGAAATGGTTATTTTTTGGAAGTTTCTGCTTTTTTAGGAGCTTCTACTTTTTTTACTTTTGGTACAGGTTTAATATTTTCACCCTTTATCTTTAACCATATCTTCCATAATTCAAGAGAATCCTTCTGTAGCAGAATAGATTTTTCGGCTTGAAAACCATAATCTTCACCAGAAAGCTTTACTAAAGTCTTGATAGCAAGTTCTCTAACTTCAAACGCATGATCTTCAAGATAAGATACAAGTTGTGAAACTTTATTCAAATCTTCAAGAGAAGAAAACTTAGAATTTAAAGTATTTCCCCATGTTTTAATATTAGAAATCTTCTTTTCTTCCAACTGTGCAACTGGAATAACTTTTTGGGTGAACCATTTCTTCCAATCTGCAATTGGCTTTGATCTGACTTTTTCTGGAGCACTTGGATCATATGCAAAATCTTCTCTAACTTCGTTTGATACATGTTTTCTTGCATATTCAGAAAGTGCAGAGAAAGCAATTTTTCGGTCTTCAAGAGAAGAGGAGTTTAGTGCGTCTACCAAAAGTTTTATTTTTCCAACCTGAAAAGCTGTTTTAATCTTACCGGCTGTTTTAATTAAATATGCAGATCTTAATAGCTCTTTCTGTACTTCATAATTTTTTACTTTTGATTCAAGCCAATCTTTCCATTTTTTTATTGCATCAATTTGGTTCTCAGGTTTTAAAGATGCATTGTAAGAGAGCGAATCTTTTGTCAAAGATGTCAAAATTTTAATACTTGTTTCTCTAACTTTTTGATCTTTATCTGTCAAAGCAGTTACAATTAAGCTGATCTTTTCTAAATTTTGAGCATCTTTCTTTAAGTCAAAAGTATTAGCTAATTTATTTATCTTCTCAACATAAGCTTTTCTTGCATCTATAAGTTCTTTTTCTTCTGTTTTTAT
>JAHJLO010000015.1 GCA_018821685.1 Patescibacteria group bacterium | reverse complement strand
TAAATGGTACGAGTTACAAGCAAATCCGAGTCTTAAAATATTAGATTCATTTACAAAAGAAAAAATTGTTTGGGGTGAACTTTCTGATAAGGCTAAATTTGTATATGAACCCAATGGCTACTATTTAGACGCAACTGTATTTTTAATGATAGGAAAAGATATTAAGTATATCTTAGCTATATTAAATTCTAGACTAGGACAATGGTATTTTGAACAAATATCAACAAGTTCTGGTATGGGAACAAATAGATGGAAAAAATATAAAATTGAGACTTTTCCTATAAAAAAGAATCAAGAGAAAACTGAAGACATTATTAATGCCACCAACGATATCTTAGATATTACTTCTGTTCATAATTACGACCCTAAAAACCCTCCAGAAAAACAGAGAATAATTGAAATAAAAATTGATGAAATGGTCATGAACCTTTATGAATTGACCGATGAAGAAAAGGAAATTATAAGAAATTCTTAAGACTATCTTCGTTTAAGTATTTTAGTTACCAACTTATACCTAGACTTCCCAAACCACAGCGGTATTGTGTTGATATGGAGAATATGGCAATAAAAAACCCGCTAAATGTGACTTTGGACGAGAAAATGGTAATACCAGCAACAAAAGTTAGGTATTGCCTCTATGCTCGTAAATCAACCGAATCAGAGGAAAGACAGATACTTTCAATAGATTCACAGATTAAAGAAATGCTTCTACTCGCCGATCGAGAGGGACTTGAGATAGTTTCTATGAAGAGAGAAAGTCATTCAGCAAAGGAAACAGGTCAAAGACCTGTGTTCAATGAAATCATCGAAGAAATTAAACAAAGAAAATACAACGGTATCTTAACTTGGGCACCTGATCGTATTTCTAGAAACGCAGGAGACCTTGGACAAATTGTAGACTTGATGGACTCAGGTTATCTTTTAGACATAAGAACCTTTGGACAACAATTTGGTAACAATCCAAATGAAAAATTCTTGTTAATGATTTTAGGATCACAGGCGAAACTTGAAAATGATAACAGAGGTATAAATGTAAAACGAGGATTAAGGACAAGATGTGAAATGGGATTGTGGCCAGGAGTTGCTCCTGTTGGGTATCTTAATCAAAAAGAAATGGATAAAAAGTGTCAGGTCATTTTAGATTCTGAACGAGCTCCTATTATAAAAAAGATATTTGAAAAAATGGCTTATGAAAAATGGTCAGGAAGAAGAATTCATCAATGGCTTAAATTTGAATTGAATTTCAAATCAGTTGGAAATCACAATCTTGCTCTCAGTAACATTTATAGATTATTACAGAACTCTTTTTATTATGGAAAATTTGAATATCCTCGAGGATCAAATAATTGGTATCAAGGTAAGCACGAACCGATAGTTACTAAAGAATTATTTGATAAAGTCCAAGAGCAACTTAAACGAGATAATATTGTGAGACAAAGCAAAGAATTTGCTTTCACTAAATTAATGGTTTGTGGTTTGTGTGGCTCAGGAATAAGTGCAGAGGAAAAATACAAACAGCTTAAAGACGGAACTTCAGCAAGATATATTTACTACGGGTGTGGAAGATCAAAAGACCGCCATTGCAAAAACCCCTATCTAAGAGAAGAAGATTTAACTAATCAACTTATTAAGATATTAGACAAAATAGATTTAAATGATTTAGGTGTGCAGATAAAGTTTGAAGAAGAGTTAAAAAGATATAATAAATTCAATCGTGGAGTTTTAGGAATCCAAAATCAAGGAGAGAAACATCAAAATATAGATTTAAAAACCTACGCTAAATATATTCTAAGAGATGGCACTAATGAAGAGAAAAGAGAACTGATGGGATGTTTAGAGAGCAAGATAGTTGTGAAAAATAAAACAATTAGATTGACATAAATCTGGTAAAAAAAGTATGTTTTGTCTATACTTAATAGTGATGGGAAAAACAGGATTTACAACGGTAAATATATACTCAAAAGGACAACAGATAATCTTACCTCCAATTGAAATGGGACCAATAAAATATTCGATTGGTGAAGTTTTTCAATTATTTCGAAAAGAGCAAGAAACAACCATAAAGGAAGTTAAGGAAATAAAAATTTCAAAATTAATAAAAGAAACGTGTTTGGTTTTAGAAACGAGCGAAAAAATAATTATCACAAAAAGAAAGAAAGTTCCCCTTATAAAAGGGGTTGATGG
>JAHJLO010000014.1 GCA_018821685.1 Patescibacteria group bacterium | reverse complement strand
TTTCATTAAAATTTGGAAAGGTCTTTCAAATCAAGCAAAAAATGAAGCTGCAAATACAAAAGACTTGGGCGCATCAAATCTTGAGTTAATAACAACACCGGGAGGCCAAGTTAGATTAGAACAAAATGGAAAATTGAAGCTTGCTTACAATGAAAGTGGTTTTTATTCATATGAAAAAGAAAGAAAGTTTAATAAAGCTTAATATAACAAATCTTTTTTAAAAATTAAAAATATATAACAAAAAACACTATGAAAATTTTAAAAAGAAACCTAACTCCGTCTGCACTAATCGAAGAAAATCGTCTTGTCTATTTTGGTATGGAGGTAAACAAGACTCCTGAAGCTGCCACACCAAAAACTGAAAAAACGGCTGAAATTGATAAATCGGGGAAATTGAGGGAATTGAAAAATCCGAAAACAAGGAAGGTAATTGAAAACAAAATAAACAATGCAAAGAATAAACAAGAAACGGAAAAAACCGTAATCAGTAAAGAAACGTTAAGGAAAATTGAGGGAATCGGTAAAAAAATCGCAAAGATAAATATTCCAGACGGTATAGCAAACATAAAGATCGAGACACCAGAACTCAATACACCGGCAATCAAGACGCCAGAAATTTCTACAATAAAAATACCAAAAATCAATGTAAATTATGGTACCCCTAATAATGTAAATGAGCCTGATTTTGGTAAACCAGAAACTAAGAAAACTACTAAAACAAATGTAAATGAGCCTGATTTCTAAAAATCAATATCCCTCAATCAAAAGCACTAACAATCTATGAAGCATACAAAATCTCTTTCGCAAAACGAAATATTTGATCTTGAAACCAAGCTTGTTTTTTTGAATAAAGGTCCAAAAGAACAAAAAATTGTTCAAGAGATAGCTTTTAATGATAATGAAAAAATCGAAGTATCTCCAACAGCAGATACAAAAACAAAACTTAACGAAGGTATAGAAAAAGCTGTCCGGCTACTACAATCTTTAGAAAAACATCTTCCTCAGTCTGATCAAAATCTTACGCCAAACGAAAGACGTTTGCGCGATCACATAATGGTCATTGAAAATTTAGTAGTAGAATTAAAATCCCATTTAAATAAAATAGAAAATACAAGCAAAAATCAAAAAGGGAAAATAGAAGAAAATTTAAACAAATTAAATAACTTGATTCACAAAAGTTCGCATCTAAGCACATATAGGAAATATTTACGTATTGCAAAAAAAAGAGCAATGAGAGACTACTATAATGGGAATATCGATGACTCAGAAAATCTTGTAAATATGTTTACATTACTTGGCAAAAACAACGGAGGAAAAACAGAAACACGAATACTGGAACAAGAACGTAACGGCAAAGATGAAACTATCATGAAAGTTGAAAAAATAGGAGATGAGTTATTGATAACAAAATATGGGAAAAATGGTGAAATAACTGAAACTAATTATAAATTTACAATTGATGACAATGGGAAATGGCAGCCAACTCAAATTAGCTTCAAAGAAGGCGCAAAGCATGAAAAAAAACTAAAAACAGTTGAAGCAAAATCTGAAACTCCATCTGAAAAAAGAATCAAAGAATTAAAAACATTACTTGCAAACTTAAAAGAAGGAGGGGCTGAATTAACATTGCGTGTAACCAACAAAAAAGGAGAACGTAATAAAGTTACTTTTGCTAAAATAGGAGGTAAAATTTTCTATAGATTAAAAAATGGGGAGTTATCAGCGAAACCTTACGATCTAAATGATACTAAGACTTTCGAAACTATGAAAAAACAATTAGCTAGTGGTACAACATTTGAAATAAATGAACAAGAACCTCAACAGGCTAATAATAATGCAAAGATGCCAAAACCAAGGAAAAAACGAGAAAATGTTTAAATGGGAATCAAGGATCTAAACAACCCCAACCTAAAAAATATATAACAAAAAACATAATGAAATCATACAACCAAAATCAATTTTTCTCATTTCAAATTGCAGAAAACAGATTAGTTCAAAAAGCTCCATCTAGTGGCCCTGCTGAATCACAAGCAGCAAAAGTAGAAACAAATGAAGCTAAAGAACCTGAAATCTCTAAACTTGAAGATAAAGCCCTCAAAACCATCGATAGACTTGGACGACTAATGAGTGCAATGAAAGATAGAAACGAGGTAAAACCAAAATATGCAGAAAATTTCAAGAAATTACAAGAAATGCAAAAAAAACTGCAAGAGCATATTGATAACGTGGATGCAAAAAAAGAAGAACTAAGCGCAAAAATTATTGATAAAACTTTGGATGATTTAGATACTGCAATAAAAAATAATCCACAATTACACCTTTTAAACAGACACTTACTTGAAGGGAAAAATCAAGATGGCGGGTTAATTGCTGATGCACTACATGGAATTGAATATGGAATTGGTGACAAGTTAGTCACAATCTATTCACTTATGTCACAAGGGAAACGTACATTACAAAATGGAGAATATAAGGGAGGGTCAATTGAAAAAAAAGGAGACAAGTTGATTATTTACCATCCGGAAAAAGGAACTTTTACCTTCACTTTTAAAATAGAAGAAGGGAAATGGAATGCATATGATAAAAATGGGAATGAAACTAGTGAACAATCTGTTAATAGACAAAATTATGAAGACCAATTTAATGGAAAGACCATACGAATTAATCCAGAGAAGATTAAGTCAAATTATTATGAAAAAGATGAAGATAAACCTAAAAACATTGCAAAAACTCAAAAAGGAATTCCCACAAAGAAAGTTCCAACTGAAGTAAAAAAACATACAGTTGATACGAGCAAAATTACTCCAGATCAACCTGCGAAAAAAGCTGAAAAACCTAAACAAGATTCTGGCTTTAGAATGCCAACTGAGATGGAAACAAACAAAAAACCAGAATACACAAGAAGTGAAGAAGAAGACAGGCTCATACAAGAATCAAAAGGTGAAAAAATAGATCCTAAATTAAATAAAATATTCTCAAGCAATGCAAGTGAAGCCTTAAATGCATTAAATCAATATTTGGATGTAGCAAAACCCCTTGCCAAAGCTATTGAAAAAACAGGATTAAGTTGGAAGCAAGCTTCAAAACTTGTTATAAAATTCAAAAATGACATTGAGAATTTTTATCGCGATACCAACCAAAACACTCCAACAGAAAATGTTAAAAATCGCATGCATAAGATAAAAAACAACTTACCACAAAGCGTACAAGACATTTATCCTGTAAACATTCTTGAAAGAGGCACAAGTGAAGAAAAACAAAAAACTCCTCAAGAAAAACAAGAAAATGAACAACAAAGTCTTACAGCTAATATAAACTCTCTTAAAGATGGTTTAAACAAACTAAATGACCCAAAAGATGTAATAACAGTTGAAACTACAGGTGGCTCATTGAGAATTTCTAAGTTAGGAGAAAACAAATATTCAGTTACAATTTTAGGCCTAAAGCCCGAGACTGCCACTGCTCGTTTATCTGAAAATGAAATAAAGAATCTTGCTATGCAAATGACAGGCGATAAAATCCAATATGTTTCAGCAGAAACATTAAAAGCGAAATTGCCAAAATTAAATGAAACTCCTCAAGAAAAACCATCTCAAATGGCAAGAAACGTTCGAGATATCCTTAGCAAAAGCCCTATCGACCAAAAAGCATTACAAGCTTCTTTGCGAAAAATTGCTAATAATCCACAATTTAGTGCAAATGAACACCCTATCAAACTTGGTCAAACTGGATACTTCCTTACTAAGGGAAATGATGGTAATGTTAGAATTGAAATCAGAAATGGAGATGGTTATACTCTTGCCTTCTTAACAAAAAATAGAGAGAAAAAACTATATTCATATAACCCTATAAAAAAGGTTTTACCGGGTGAGCTAATATAGTAATAAAAAAACTAAAAAATCTTATTTAACAAAAATCACATGTACGAAGAAATCAAATCACAACTCGCAGAATTGATCGATGCTTCACCTGCAATTAACAGTTTGCCTGCAGATGCAAAAGCTGCACGTAAAAAACTAATGTTAAGTGCCGACGAAGAAACTATGTATAAATTTATCGATGTTCTTGAAAACGAGAAAGTTGAAATGGAAAAAATCGACGATGAATTCGCTGCAGAAGCGGAAGAAATCGACGCTTTGCTTAATGAAGCAACTCAACTTGAAAAAGAAGCTGAGCGTGAAATTAGAAAAGAGGAAGAGGAAGCTGAAAGAGCAGGAGATTTAGCAAAAGCTGATGCTCTACTTGCAGAACTTGATGAAATTCAAGAAGAAAGTAATTAATCCCATTTGGCAGTTACCTTTGAAGGTGTAATTGTCACTATTTTAACGTCACTTGGTAAATTGAATGTGCTCGGATCGATATCGATTCGAGCACTATTTTCTCCAAATTCAGAAATATCAAGATCTATCTTTAAATTATTCAAATTAATATCTCTCAAAACCTCATCACTCCCCTCCAAAACCAAAGTAACAGCAGGAGGATCGACAGTTTTATTATTTTGAGATGCATTAAATTTTGTTATCACAACAGGGACTTGCAAAGTTCTACGAGGTAAAACAGTCTCTTCTACGACATTATTTTCTGCATATTGCTCAACCTCAACAAAAACACTAATTTGACTTGTCCCCCCAACAACAACTCCATCTGGCAAACCAACAATTTCGACATTAAAAGTTTTACTTTCAGTTATACCATCAACATTAATTTCGCCTGTATCAACAAACTCAATCCATGACATGTCCTCAGGATCCCCATCCAAAACAACAAAAGACGGATCAACATTAATTGACTTTATCCAAACGGTTTCCGCTGGCACCCCAACCACATTTGGCTGCACGCCAACAACCTTTTGATCACTCACAAAATCTATTTTTACCTGAGCTTCCACTTCTTTTGTATCAAAAGTCACATTTGAAATTTTCTCCCCATATTGATCAAGAGCGACAATCTCATATTTGCGCATAAATCCT
>JAHJLO010000013.1 GCA_018821685.1 Patescibacteria group bacterium | reverse complement strand
CATCTTTTTGTGTAAGACAGGTTTAATACCCCGCTTCTCTTATTGACCTTAAACTGTTTGTACGAATCCATTCCGACAATTCTTCTTGAGAGATATTAAGTTTTTTAGCGTCACCCTTAAGGTCTGTTAATTCTTGGGCTACTTTGAAGAAAGATTCTTTTGAATGTAGTATCGCTAGTTCTTTTTCAGAATATTTAGGCGGTTCTTCGCAGAACATTTCTATGCTAACATCTTTTATAAATTCACTGATTTCATTCTTGGTAGTTGGTTTTTTGTTTAAACCATAATCTCTAACAACATTTTTTCCCATAACCTCAAGAATAATAATACTTATTTGGTCGAACCTTTCTTGGGTCATTTCTATTTCTTCTAAAAGATCTTTGTTGTCTGTGGTGCTCATATTTCCTCCTATTTGAGTATCGGTAGAGAACTCTTTTATCTTTTGTTAAAATAACATTTTTGTAATTTTATATCAATAGTTGTTAAAATAATAGACAAACAACTCCGAGATATTCATAAAAAGTTTCATGGGAAAAGTCGGTAAATATGTTTTGGTGGAGTTTAAAATCTTGACTAAAAGTTAACCGTCGATATTATTAGGTAGGATTAGTTATCAATTTTTCTTTTTCATTTAATAGGAGGTTAGTATGAACATAAGAAAAAGAAGTCCGGAAGAATTATCTTTGTTTAAAAAGGCGACCGTAGCGAGAGGTGTGGCAGTGGTCCTTATTTTCCTACTGATCCTTGGAGTCTATTATGAAGAAAGAGTAAAACCCATTGGCTTAAAAGAATTTTGTTTAAATTTCTCTCTCTCGGACTTTTTTTGTATTTCTTTAATGGTTGTTGCTTATGGGTCTATTTGTTTAATAGGAGGAAAGACCTGTTATTCTTACAAAGAAATAACAGAAGAACAAAAAAGAAGAAAGGAATTAAAAGAAAACTTATAAAAAAGTTTTTAAATATAACATAAGAAAGCCCGCGGTATTACCGGGGGCTTTTCATATATAAATAGTTTTTGAGAATAAAACTATTTAAAAAATTCGAAACTTCCAGGCGATTAAAATCGAATTTTTTGTTTTCAATAATTCTACCTATTAGTTCTTTTGTGTAAATCTTTAAATCTTTGAGACAGAGATTGTTGAGCCTATACCTTAGTATTAGGAAGGAGGCTTCTAAAACTTCTTTTTTCTCAAGTTTTTTAATCATCAGTTCCCCAAGACAATAATAAAGAAAGTTCTTTACCTTCTGGTTTGCTTGGATATAATCTTTTATACAAAAGATTTTTGGTTCTTTTTCTGAAATTTTTTTTGAAATCTGGCAAGCCAACCATTTAATTTGGTGGTACCTGTTAGTTCTTTTAGATGCCATACATCGGCATATCTCAAACAAAACAATTGTTTTTGCACATAAAAATAATATTTTTTCAGATTTATCCATGAGGAACCTCTTTTCGTAGAGTTTTTTAACTTCCTAAGAGAGATTACAGAACCTCATTTAATTTTTGCTGATTTTTTAAAAATCCTATCTGCTTAAAAGTATATCAATTATTTTTGTTTGTGTGAATTGGTTTTATTTTGTTAGAATTAGATATATATGAAAATAATTTCTTGGAATGTAAACGGAATAAGGGCGTGGATTCAAAAGGACAAGACTGTTGAGTTTATTGAAAAAGTTGAAAAACCGGATGTTTTTTGTATTCAGGAAACTAAAGCTCAACCAGAACAAATCGAAAAGTTTTTTGAAGATAGCGAGACCTCACTTTTTGAGTCTATAAATAAAAATATAAAAAAAGGAAAATTGTTTCCTGGTTATTCTTTTCATTATTGGAATAGTGCTGAGAAAAAAGGTTATTCAGGTACAGCTATTTTTTCAAAAATAGAACCCTTAAGTATTTCCTATGGATTAGGTTTCACGGAAACCGAAGAGGGCGATAAAGAGGGTCGCGTGATAACCCTTGAGTTTGAGAAGTTTTTCTTAGTTAATGTTTATACTCCAAATTCGAAACCTTTATTAGAGAGAGTTGATTACCGATATAATACTTGGGATAAGGCTTTTTTGAAACATCTTAAGAAATTAGAAAAGAAAAAAGAAGTCGTCGTTTGTGGAGATTTAAATGTTGCTCACGAAGAAATCGATTTAAAAAATCCTCAGTCAAACAAAACAACACTGAGTAACTCTGGAAGTGCAGGCTTCACAGATAAAGAGAGGGAAAGGTTTGGCGATTATTTAAAGGCTGGTTTTGTGGATAGCTTCCGTTTCATACATCCTGATGAAATACGTTATTCTTGGTGGTCCTATCGTTTTAATGCGAGAAAGAATAATTCCGGTTGGAGGATTGATTATTTTTTGGTTTCACAGGGTTTGAAAAACAAAATAAAAAAAGCAGATATTTTTGACAAGGTTATCGGTTCCGACCATTGTCCTATTTTGTTGGAGTTGAAATAAATATCGAATTTAGAATTTGAGAGTAAAAATTTTAAGGAAAGAAGGGTTTATAGAAAACACCTTCTTTTTTAGTTATTTTATAAAAGACATTTCTTTTTTATAAAGGACAATTTAGTTATCCACATTATGTCCTTTACAATGTCCTTTAGGGTGCTAAAATTTTAAATAGATTAGTGGTTTTTAGTTTTAATGTCTTTTACGGAAGATTTAAATCTTTTAACCTTTTATTTTTAATTACGCAATATGTAATTAAAGAATTTGTTCTTTTTTGTTCTTTGAAATTTTTTGACCTTAGGTAATAAAGGTCTAATTTAATAAACCGTCCCAAATCATGTAATTTATTTTTTTTAAAACGATGATCATAATCTCCATCCCGATCATCTCTATCGAAGAATTTGTTTTTCTGCCATTTAACAAAATCTTCACATATGTTTTAATTACTGCGATTGGGCGGTTTTTTTATTTCCCTTTTTTAAATAAAATAAAAAGCCTGCAGATGTTGCAGGCTTTTCTGACACTTTTCAAAGGGAATTTTTTATTTAAAAAAATACAATAAGTCCATACATTACCAAAAATAGGTAGGCTCCGTAGGCTAAATAAGCAGAGCGCCTACTTAATATATAAGCCTCGTTTTTAAAAACATTTGAAGTCGTGTCTACTGTTGTCTTTGAACCATAATAATTTAACAAAGATAAAAATAAAAAAAGTACCGACAAAACTCCTAATAACCATGACCATTTTGTTATCCATAAACACATAAAGGAACCCCCCCCACTCTAAAATTATTTGGTTTTTTTCTTTTTTTATCTTACTTAGGTGTGGTAAAAAAGTCAATCAAAAAAGCTTTGTTAAAGCGAAATTTTTTGATTATTGTGTTATATAAATTGTTAGTTATATCTTTTTATTTAACTCCATGCTGTCTTCTAATTTCAGCAATTTCTTTTTCTTCCTCAGTATCCCTTTTTTCTTTTCCCGCTTCCCCTAGTTTCTTTAATTCTTCATTAGACAGTTCAAATAATTCTCCAGCTCTTTTTTTCATATATTCTTTTGTGTTTAGTTTTGGCTCGTCTAAAACCTCTTCTAAAAGAGCGTGTAAAACCCAACCTATTCTTGGTCCTGGTTTTATTTCAAACATTTCTAACATTTGATCCCCGTTTATTTTTAGCATACCAACTGACACTGGGTCTTTCATGGCTTGATCGATCATAGCGTGATATTGGCGTAACCGATAAGGCTCTTCTTTCGGTCTTCCCATTCCAATTCTATCGCAAGCTCTTACTTTCATTAAATCCCAAACATTTTCCGGTCCAACATTTCGAATAATCCTTCGAACTGCCGAAAGTGTTATTTTTTCAATATCGGAAAAGAATAAATGGTTTCTAACTAGTTTTGTAACAACATCAGAAATGTCGCTGGGAAAACGCAACCTCCTCATTATTTTTTTTGTTATTCTCTCCCCCACCACCTCGTGTCCGTGGAATGTATTTTCTTTTTTAACAGGATCAAACCTTTTTGTTGCAGGTTTTCCTATATCGTGTAACAGTGCCGCTAACCTAACATGTAGAGGCCATTCTCGATCCGCTGAGTGTTGAAGAGCTCGGAGGTTGTGTTCCCATATTGTATAAATATGAGCTCCTTTTTGTGTTTCTCCTATTCCCTTTTCTAACTCTGGAATAATATATTTTAATATGTTAAGTTTGTTCGTCGAAATTATCCCATCCATTGGGTTCTTTGACATCAATATTTTAACAAATTCATCCTTTATTCTTTCTATCGCTATTTTTTCTAAAGAATCAGAAGTTTTTTTAATAGCATCTTCTGTTTCTTTGGATATTTTAAAACCTAATTCTGCTTCAAAACGAATAGCCCGGAGAATCCTAAGAGCATCTTCGCTAAATCTGTCCTCAGGTTTACCCACTGTTTTGATTACTTTGTCCTTTATATCTTGTTGTCCTTTATAAAGGTCAACTATAATGTCCTTTATAGGGTCGTAGGCAATCGCATTCATTGTAAAATCTCTTCTCTTTAAATCATCTTCTATTTTATCACTGAAAGAAACAGAATCTGGGTGTCGGCTGTCTGAGTATTTAGCTTCGAGTCTATAGGGCGTGACTTCGATTGCTCTTAAGGTTTCATCCTCTGTCTCGTCATTTACAACACCAACCGTTCCGTAGTTGTTTTCATAAAAAGTATGTTCAAAAAGATCTTGAATTTCTTCTGGTTTAGCGTTTGTTGTTATATCCCAGTCTTTTGGGGTTTTACCAATAATTAAATCACGAACACAACCACCTACTAAGTAGGCTTCAAATCCTGCGTTTTGTAGAGTTTCTGTTACTCGTGAAACTTCTTTTGGAATGTTAAATTTTTTCATTAATCTTACTTTACTATTTAGTTACAAGAAAAACAAATACCAATATTGCTATATGGAGTAATTGGTCTTGCCAAATGTATTTTAATATTCCCCACCGAGATTTTAAGGGCTCAATTAAGAAGTGAGAAACAGCTAAGATTAATAATGATAAGGGAGACAACGCTATTCTGAATAAAATAAAAGTAGCTGTATAGGTTAACGCATGATAAAGATTTATTTCCCAACTTTTTCCTTTTTCTAATCCAACCCAGGAACTTTGAAAAGCAAAATCCCCTATGAAGTGAGCTGATAATAATAAAATAAATAATTCTAATTCCATAACTATGTTTT
>JAHJLO010000012.1 GCA_018821685.1 Patescibacteria group bacterium | reverse complement strand
ATTAAAATTAAAATTAAAATTGGTTAGCGTAACAATTACGCTAATTTTTTTATCATCTGATTAAGGAATTTTATCTTTTTTCTTACGCTATTGAAAACAAGAAAATCCATAGCGTAATGTTAGCGTAACGTTTCGCTAACTTTTGATCTCTGATAATTCTATAATGTATTTATATTCTAATGGTTATGACTTTTCGGATGGACACAAGAACAATAATCAAAAGCAAAATTCAAAATATGGAGCTAGTGACAAAATATATTTATCAAAACAGCTTAGGCACTTCAAAATTATGTAAACCATATATAACTGCTAGAAAAAATTTAGAACAGAGCCAAAATCAAGAAGAGATTATGGGAATAGAAGGAGCTGCAACAAAACACTATTTTAATATATATGGTAAAGCTTTACCTGAAGATTTTTCCTTTGTAGTAAGATCCAGAAGACCAGCACAAGATCCAGCAAATGCCATTCTTAACCTAGGCTACATGATGTTGCTTCGAGAAATCCAAACTCATTTAGAAGCTCATCATCTGGATCCTTACATCGGATTTCTTCATTCAATCCAAGATGGTCGTCCATCATTAGCTCTTGATATACTTGAAGAATTTAGGCAACCATTTATAGATCTCTTCATCTTGAAAATAATAAGGCACAAACAAATAGGAAAAGATGATTTTCAAGTAAAAGATGGAGGAGTAGTTCTTACAGATGATGGGTTTAGAAAATTTTTTAATCTATATGAAAAGAAAATGGGAGATACTGATGGTGAAAATCCTGGATTACGCCAAATAATTAATAAACAAGTTTATCTTCTAAAAAAACATATATTAGGAGAGATAATTTATCAGTCACTGCAATTAGCATAAGATGAAAGGTCAAGTAATGAGTTACTGCAATACAAAAGAAGCTGCCCATATATTAAATGTAGATAGAAGCACTATATGGCGATGGATACAAGCAGGGAAGTTAATAACTAAAAAAAAAATACAAAAATAGAGATGTTTATAAAATAACAATCCAATCTATCGTTGCAATTTTGATAGATAAAAACAATACTACAATTTCAGAAAATAACTCAGAAATCCTTCAGTTACTAAGGCAAATTGCAAAAAAACAAGATCAATTATATGATGAAATTTTAGAAATAAAAATCAATAGAAACATAAAACCCAAAGTTTGTAATGCAGTAAGAATGGGCATTACAGATTTCACAAATTAACTTAGTGCATTATGTTTTGTTGCATTAATACGATTAAAACTTTTGCAAATTGAGTAAATTCAAGAAAATGTATCATTGCATAAATCAATATATAAAAGAGTTAAATCACCTTGTGATCTGTTAAAATAAAGATTTTTACTCAATTGCATTTTTTGCAATCACATAAAAATACTAAAATAAATTTTTCTCTTGAAAAAATAAAAAATATGTATATATTGGTATAAAATTTCAAATGCTCTTTGACAATTAGTTTTTGTTTATTTTTAAAGCAATTGTAGCATTTTCGGAATGATATACTATCAATTATTTAAAAATTCATATCACCACGATATATGCAGACAAAATCTATAACCAAAATCAAAAAACAACCATTTACTATTATAAGCATTTCAGCTTAAATATGTTATAATATAAAAGTGCACCAGAGAGCAGTTGAAATTTTTTGCTATGTTATAAAAACTTAAAAAGTAATATGTTATGTCATCATGTTTTTGCCACACCATCTGGAGAGGAAAATTTGATGAAAAAAAATAGATTTTTTTTGATATATAAAATAAATGCTTCTGAAAGCACTGTAAAATATAGAGAAGAAAAGGCTATAGTAAACTCACAAACTCCACTACAACAAGGATTAAGACAAGACTTGTTTGCTTGGATTGATTTCTCTCTGTGCAACGTAAAGTAAACTCACAAACTCCACTACAACAAGGATTAAGACATTCTTGTTCCTTATAACTAACTTTCATTTCCTGGATGTAAACTCACAAACTCCACTACAACAAGGATTAAGACTCTGAATTCATCTTCGATTCTATTCTTTTCAGCAACTGGTAAACTCACAAACTCCACTACAACAAGGATTAAGACTTCGCGCTTCTT
>JAHJLO010000011.1 GCA_018821685.1 Patescibacteria group bacterium | reverse complement strand
CTTAATAATGATAAAAAACAAGAAAAAGTCCAGTATATTACTGGACTTTTTGTATTTGCCGACAACACTAAATGTCACTTAACTCTTTTTATCGTATTTTTATAAACATTTTGATATAATACACCCATGGAAAACCAAACAAAAATAACAATAATAATTACCGGATTATTAATAATTTTATTAGGAGGGTATATTTATAGAGATATTTCATCAAAAAGTATTGATGATAGCACTGCCACCTCAACGCCAGGATTCATAAACGAAACAACTGGTAATGCCCAGGTGGGCTTCGAGTATGTCGATGAAGATAGTGGGGCTGTTGTTAATATTCAGCCGGTGTCAGAAGAGAAAGAATTACCACCGATTCCTGACTTAAACAAAGCAATTGTGTTTAATATAGAAATGTCTCGCGAACAAAAAACAAAAACTATCAAAGCCATAAATGAAATAAAAACTAGATTAAAAGAAAACCCAAGTTCAGTTGAAGATTGGATTAATTTGGGTATATACATGAAACAAATAGGGGATTTTGGTGGAGCTATAGAAGCTTGGAAATATGCTAGTTTGATTAGTCCTTTAAATACTGTTCCTTTGAATAATCTTGGAAATTTATATCATTATGATTTAAAAGATTACCCAAAATCTGAAGAATATTTTAGAAAATCAATAAACATTAGTTCTACTTACGTAAATCCTTATTTAAATCTTTTTGATTTATATTCTTTGTCTTACAAACAAGATACAAATAGCGCAGAGAATATTTTGCTGGAAGGATTAGAAAAGAACCCAAATCAAATAAATCTCCTTATAACCTTAGCGACCTACTATAAAGATAAGGGGGACAAGAAAAATGCAATAATCTATTATGAAAAAACAGCTCAACAAGCTCAATTAATAGGCAACGATGCTCTTTATTCGGAATTACAAAATGAAATTAATCTGTTAAAATAAGAGGTGAAGCCTTTCGCCCTCATTTTTGCAAGTTTACAACCTAATTCAGAAGGACTAAGATGAAGTCCATACCGAAATATTATAAATCCACAATAAGTTTAATTATTAATTAAAAAGACCCAAATCTATCAATAAAGATAGTAGGGCAATAAAAATATGTTAGAAGAAACAAAAAAAGATTATAAAAAAAATGTTATGGAGGTGCTTACATTGCTCCTTCTTATCACTTCCGTTTTTATGGTTTTTAAAACGGTTGGAGAGTTTAAATCATTAAAATATGTGGGTCAAACAGGTGTAAATACAATGTCATTTTCAGGTGAAGGAGAAGTTTTTGCTGTTGCTGACGTAGCTTCTTTTAGTTTTTCAGTAATAGAAGAAGCTAAAACACCAAAGGAAGCGCAAGAACTTTCTGCTACAAAAATAAATGCAGCTGTTGAATATTTGAAGGAGCAGGGGGTTGAAGATAAAGATATTAAAACAACAAACTACAATGTTTCCCCTCGATATGAATGGAAATCAGAACAGGTGTGTGCCTCAGGTGTATGGTGTCCTCCTTCTGAAGAAAAGAGAACTCTTGTGGGTTATGAAGCAAGCCAATCTATATCTGTGAAAATAAAAGATACAGAAAAAGCTGGTGATATTTTATCCGGTATTGGTGAAATTGGTGTAACTAATATCAGTAGTTTAAGTTTTTCTATCGATGATGAAGACGAATTAAATAGAGAAGCTCGAAAATTAGCCATAGAAGACGCGGAAGAAAAGGCGAGAATACTTTCTAAGGATTTAGGGGTAAAGCTTGTTAGAATCGTAAGTTTCAACGAATCAGGGGTATATCAGAGATACAATACCAAGACACTAATGGATGTTTCCACTGCGTCTGGAATGGGGGGCGAGATGATTTCTCCAGAGTTACCTCTTGGTGAAAATAAAATTACCTCAAACGTTACAATAACCTACGAAATCCGGTAATAAAAGGGTTTGAAAAAGAATATCTAAGAAAACATAAAAAATACACCGCAATCATAAAATCGCGGTGTATTTTTTAACCCCAATTAAAATTTCCAGAGGCCTTGCCTCTGGAGATTTTATGATATATATTTTAAATATGAGTGTTAGAAGTATAAAATTTGAAAATGGTGAGTATTATCATATATATAATCGAGGAACTGATAAAAGAAAAATCTTTGGAGACAAAAATGATATTTGGAGATTTATAAAAGGAGTTTTAATATTTAATAGATTGAACCCTATTGGTAGTATTAGAGAAGAGCTCGGTGAAAATTTAATCTCCAGAGGCAAGGCCTCTGGAGATTTTAAGGAGTTGGTTGATTTGAGCGGAGAACTTGTTGAGTTTGTTTGTTTTTGTTTAAACCTTAATCACTATCATTTTTTGGTTAAACAGGTTTCTGACGATGGTATTAGTAAATTTATGCATAGGTTAGGCACTGGGTATACTGGTTATTTTAATGAAAAGAACAAGAGAAGCGGGGCTTTGTTTCAGGGTAAATTCAAGGCTGTGCATATAGAATCCAATGAGCAATTGTTGTATACAAGTGCATATGTAAATTTAAACGATAAGATTCACGGGATAAACGATGATGATAAGGAACTAGTTTTTTCTAGTTGGAATGAGTATCTAGGAAAGAATAAGACTGTAAATATTTGTAAAGGTAAAAATATGATATTAGGACAGTATGGTAATCTAGGGGAGTATAAAGAATTTGCTGAAAGTGTTGCTGAGAGCACTAAAGATTTAAAGAAGGAAAAAATAATTCAAAATGATTATTTAGAATAATTTCTATTCTATAAAATCCACAGCAACCGGAGTTCTGTAGATTTTTGTAAAAAAGTTATCCCCAGTTTTTGTAGATATTTTTTGGGAATTTGTTTTTGAGTTGGTATACTTTTTTTGTAAAGAATAAATTAAAAAAATTAATTAATCT
>JAHJLO010000010.1 GCA_018821685.1 Patescibacteria group bacterium | reverse complement strand
TAAATTCTAATTAATAAAATAATAACACAGGCAAAATATTATTGCATTAAATTAATTAAAAAAGAACTAGATGTTAAAAAATAAAACTCCTTTACAAACGTTCGGGTTAAATATACTATTTCAATTAGATAAGTTTGAAAAAAAATAACAAAAGGAGATCTCTCGTGAACAAAGATATCGGGATAGTGGTTATGATAATTATGGTAGGAGCCGCTTTTTATTATGGCTATCACGTGGCTAAAAAAAACATAAGACCAACCCTAGCAACATGGATTATTTCTTTTGTAACAATGTCTCTTAGCCTATGGACTTACTATTGTTCCTCGACTCATTATTTTTGGAGCAATATAAGCAATGTAACGGGGGTCGTTAATTCTTTTTTGATAATGATAATTACTTATGTAATTATTAAAAAAGAAAACCTTAACAGCAATAAAAAATTATTCAAACCCTTCCAGATTTTAAGCCTCAAAATTTCAGGAGTTATTGCTATTTTCTGGATATTTTCAACAATGATATTTGGCCCAGAAGAATCATCTTTTATATCAAATATCGCTGTTCAAATACTCATGACCATAGCGAGTATAGTCCTGATACAAAGAATGCTATCTGATTCGGTAAACTCTGAGGGAGGAAAAGGCTACATCGCTTGGATTTTAGTGCTTATTGGTTCTGGCTTAGCAATAATCCCAGCAAGTGACCTCCTCGCCGAATGTTACGCCTGGAGATCTTTTCTAAGTAAGTTTATTGTTATTGCCGTAATGCTGTCTATGGATTTTAAAAACAAAAGACTAAAAATTGCTTTTAATCTTAAATAAAACTCAAAATGCCCTTAGCGTTTTAACGCTAAGGGCATTAAACTATTCATTTCACTAGACGTGAAAAAAGCCACCCGAAGGCGACTTTTTTCAATGTACTTACATTGATTCATACAGCAAGCTGAACAAATCTCAATAAGTACTTCTATATAATAGCTTAAATTAAAAAACACACAACTAGACAATACTTACATTCTATCCTTTTATTTTTACTCTCAAAATAGAGGTTTAGAAGAAAAATGATTTTCTAATTAAGACCAAAACTAAAACAAAAATAATAACTAAAATGATGGGTGAAGTCGCAATGGGTTTCAAAAAAGATTCTATCTTTTTCCCAATTCCAGAATCAATAGCAGATGCCATCTGAGCTTCGTTTAAAACTTCATCTAGAATTTTTCTTGTAGTTGTCGCGTCCAACAAAATAGCTCCGTCTTCCTGAGGAGTTAAATTAAGATCTTCAAAATAATTTGGATTTTGTCTGACAAAATTTATGACTTCATCTATAACGTCATCTGGAAGTTTCTTGATTTCTTCTAAAATTTCAGTAGGAATATCTAAAAAATAAAACTTTCCATCTTCTCCTTTTTTAGGAGCTGTTACAGTTCCCGGGATTCCATTTCCTCCCCCTCCCCCATAGCTAAGGGGGATATTTTGGGATTCAAAAACTTCCCCACTTTCAGATGTCCCCTGAAGCTTAAAAGCAAGTGGGTATTCTCCACCAGAAAGAGCTACATGAGTGGTAATTTTTACAAAAATAATAGTTTCCCCTTCATTAATATTAAAATTATCAAAATAAACCTTTCCATTATCCCAAAGAGAAGAATCTAACCAATTAAGAGAAGTGGGTTCTGGTAAGAATTTAAGAATCATTCCCTCTCCATCAAAAGGTTCTCCTTTGTAGGAAACCTCAACATTTAGTTTTCCATCTAAAATACCTCCTGTATTATTAGAAGCTTTCATTTCTACTAAACAAGAGCCTCCCATATAAGACAAATCACAGTCATTAATTTTTTCCAAAGTTAAATCAGCTACAGCTAATACTGACGAAGTGTAAAATCCAAAGCTAAAGACAGATAGCACGGAAACATAGATAATTTTTTTAGTTAGTTTTTTCATTTTATTTTCTTAATTGTGCTTTAGTATAAAAACCACCAGCACATTTACTTACAGAGTATTCACAATCTAAACAAACCTTTTCCATCTGATAATACAAAAATTCAACATCCTTTGGAACATCTCCACCTCCAGTAAAACTAATAGTATGGTTTTCTGGATTCTGAGACAAAGTAACATTTCCTTTATACATAGGAACGACGACTCCCAAACTATCAATATAACCAAAACTCAAAATCAACTCTTGAGGGGTAGTTGTAGCAAGAACCTTTGCTCTAATAGACAAATCTATTTTTGGAGAATAATTAAAATCAATACCTCCTAAAGAATCCGTCTTAAAAGTACGGTAAACATTATCTATTTTAAAGTGCGAGCAGTTGGGGGACTCTTGGTTAATTAAAAGGTTTTCTTCTTTAGCCGAACCTATGTAAAATTGAGGCCCTGAAATACTAGTGGTTCCTAACATGCTTACATAAAAAGTCAAAAAAGCATAGCCAGTGCTCACAAAAAACATTGATAGCACCAAAAAATTTAAAAATATAATTTTTTTATTTTTTTTCATGGACATAGTAGAAGCAAACCAACTTATTTATTTAAACGAGTTTGCTCCTACTCCCGTTAATTAACGGAAGCAGAAATCAGTTTTATATAACTGGTTGAACTTCAGTTTTAACTTTGTAATCTCCTGGTTGCAAAGCAACATTTAAGACATTTTTAACAAAGAAATTCAAAAGTCCCTTTCCTAGATGAAGAGCTACTCCATCAGTATTTGAATCGTCGTATACGATCAAATCTGTTTCATATAGGAAATCAGCCATATTTGACCAATCAGTAATTGATTTAGAAGATTCATCGTAGTTTGATGAAGGAACTAACCAAACTTTTGCTCCTCTACATAGTTCGTAGTTATCACCCTCACTATTATCACAATAATTTGCTTCCGATGTACCGTTCCAGTCATCTTCATGTGGAAGATTCATTGCTAAATTCTTTAGACCGCTAACAGAAACATTTCCGTCGCCATCAGCTGTAACTTCAGCAATTAAAGCTCCAGGATTGTCTCCTCCAAAATCAACGTATCTATCTTGGCTATCTGCGTAGTAGATTAAAGAATAATCTTGGTCAGCTGATAAACCAGTTGCTTCTAATTCATAATTGAAAGCATCAGATACTAATTCGTAGGTTAGAGTCGCTTTTCCTCCAGCGATAATACTCCAATCGCTTGTGTCTTTTTGAGACAAATCAACGCTACTCCAATATGAAGTATCAACTCCTGGCTCATCTTAACCAGAAACTGAACAATTACCTCCCCCTACGAGACATTGACTTGTAAGAAATTTAATAGGGGCTGTTGACTCTGATCTGTTAAATAAATTGTATTCCTGTGTATAGGTATTTCCAGCTATTGCCGAAGAACCACCCATAACATAAACCTTACTTACGTCACCATTTCCAAAAACCACAGCTTGTTCAGCGCTAGCAGAACCTTCTGTCGTTACGTAGTAAGTCAAAATTGCAGCAGAAGCTACTCCTGCAATAAAAAACCCTGCTATTGCGATAGCAATAGGGCTTGCTTTAAATAAACTTTTTATTTTTTCCATGTTTTTATTGATTAATTATTTTTAATAAAACTGATAATTTACACTCTATAAACTGCCATTTATAAAGTTCCTACAATAAAAAATAATCGACCTCTTTTTCCCCAAATGTTCCCCCTTATATAAAAATAGTATTTTTTATTTCTTATCTATAATGCTATCCTTCCTTTTAAAAAAGTCAACTCTTTACAGATACTCATTGTTTGTTTTCCTATAAAAATGCAAAAAGCCGACCGAAGTCGACTTTCTGCGTTGTACCTACCTTAACCTACTCAGCAAGCTGAATAAATTTTGATAGATACATTGGAAGGAATCACCGAAGCGACTCCCTCCAATGTACCTACCTACGTTCTACTGGCGAACCAACAAAATTTCAATAAGTACATTTACAATGATAGCAGGAAGAGAAATACCGTCAACACTTTTTAAAAGATACCTGTGGATAACTTTTTTTCTTTTTTTAAAGTCCTTCTTCTGTCCCCACGACCATTGATTTATACCAAACTTTATTATAGAATACTCTGTATTAGTAGCCCTCGGGTTACTAATCTTTAAAAATTAATCTCGGTTAATTTTTAATGGGCCAGTAGCTCAGTTTCCGCCAGAGGCGGACCAGCCTCCGGCTGGGGCTAGAACCTCTACTAAAAACTTCTAAATTATGTTCAATGTATATGTTCTAAAAAGCTTGAGGAATAATAAAAGATATACAGGGTACACAAGCAAAGAAGTCGAAGTAAGGTTAAAAGAACATAATAGTGTATGTAATAAATTTACAAAAAACAACGGTCCTTTTAAAATTTATTATGTCGAAAAAATGGATGATAAAAAATCCGCCATACAAAGAGAAAAATTTTTAAAATCTGGACAAGGAAGAAAATTTTTAGATAATATGGGCCAGTAGCTCAGTTGGCTAGAGCGCCTCATTTGCACTGAGGAGGTCGGGGGTTCGATTCCTCTCTGGTCCACAAATACAAAAACAGCTATCTCTTAAGAGATAGCTGTTTTTGTATTTGTGGACCAGAAGCAAAGTCCCTGCGGACTTTGCGTGAGGAATCGAAAGGCGCAGATATGTTTTCGAAGCGAAGCGGAGAAAACAACCGAGCCGGGGTCGCGAACACTTAGACTTTTAGAATCTGTAACGTAGTGAAAGATTTTAAAAGACTTAGTGATTTGTGACCGATTCTCTCTGGTCCAATGAATTTCAGATTAGAACTGGAAGGTCGATTCCTCTCTGGTCTTTTGGCAAAAAAGACTTAGTGATTTGTGACCGATTCCTCTATAGTTAATTTAAAAAAAGGTGGCTGACCCCATTTCTTGACCCCATTTCTCCAAAGGACAGCGAAGGTCTTTGCATACTAGGTATCCCAACTTGGTTAAACACCGGAAATTATGAGACCCAGGGCATTATTCAAAATATACATAATATATTCTACCAAAACTAAATCATTTCATTTTTGTCGACATTCTGTATAATTAGATAATGTCAGAAAATAATCTCAAAATCTCTCTAAAAGCTGAAAATTATAAATGTTTTTCTATGCCTAAACAAGGTTTTGATCAATTATTCCCAATAAATGTACTAATAGGTAAAAACAATTCTGGTAAATCAGCCCTGTTAGACTTAGTAAAACACTCAACTAATCCAATCAACTTAGAAAGTTTTAAACATAAAAATAAAAGACCTGGTGTATTTTTAGAACAAAAAATAACAAAAGAGATGGTGGAAGCATCGTTTAGATCAGATGCAAGTGGAGGAGGTATCCCAGGAAATAGCCACCGTGAATATGGGGGAAAATTTATAGAAGGAACAATATGTGTTCGTGTATCAGGAAGTAATAAAGAATTTGTATCGACAACACCAGAGATGGAAATCCCTTCAAATGTCGACTCTCAATTCAAGATAAGAAAAAGATTGGCTGAAACTACCACTAATCCTTTTGTAAGTAGAGTATATAAAAAAATAAGTGCTGAGAGAGATATTTATCCAGAAATAGATAATAGTGAGGTTACAATTCAAGATATTGGTGTAGGGGCAACAAATTTTATACAAAATTTTATAAATAATTCAAAATACGATCAAAAACTTGTGACAGAGATTATGTTGGACTCTTTAAATGATATTTTTAATCCTGATATAAAATTTGATAAAATTATTACGCAAAGATATGATAACGGTAAATGGGAAATATATTTAGAGGAAAAAAATAAAGGAACAATAAAATTATCTGATAGTGGCAGTGGCATAAAGACAGTTATATTGGTTTTATTATATACGATATTATTACCAAAGTTAGAAGGTAGGGCTCTGAATCAATATGTCTTTGCTTTTGAAGAATTAGAAAATAATTTACATCCGGCTTTACAAAGAAAATTATTATTATATATCGAAAAATTAGCAAATGAACAGGATTGCATATTCTTTATAACCACGCACTCTAATGTAATAATTGATTTATTCGGTAAAAGTAACAATGCTCAAATCTTACATATAAGAAACAATGGAGAGAGTTCAGAAGTAAAACAAGTAAAAACACATTTTGACGGGGTGACGGTCTTGAAAGATTTAGACTTTAGGGCTAGTGACCTTTTACAATCTAATGGGGTAATTTGGGTAGAAGGACCTTCTGATAGAACATATATAAACCACTGGATAAATTTAATATCTGAAGGAGAATTAAAAGAAGGGGTCCATTATCAGTGTGTTTTTTATGGAGGAAGATTATTATCACATTTATCAGCTGATGATCCTGAAAAAGTAACTGAGGCTATTTCCATATTAAAAGTAAATAATAATTCTATCATTGTTATGGATAGTGATAAGGCGAGTAGTTCGGCTGAATTAAATAACACAAAGAAAAGAGTTATCGAAGAAATGTCTGAAAACGAAAATGGTTTTGTTTGGGTTACTGAAGGAAGAGAAATAGAAAATTATATACCAAAGGAAGTCTTAGAGAAAAAATACGATAAAGAAACAACAATTATCTATAATAAATTTGGGAAAATTGGCGACTTTTTAGAAAATCTCAAAACAGGAGAAAAAGAAAGATTTAATAGAAATAAAGTTTTATTTGCAGAAAATGTAATTCCTTTAATCGATAAAAATTCGATATCTGGAAGATTAGATCTGGAAGAAAAAATCGAAGAAGTGTGTCAAAAAATTAGAGATTGGAACAAAATATCCGAATAAGAAAATTATTAGTTTAAATTTAATTAGATATATGAAAGAAAAAATTCGACCAATTTATTCAGAGTTACAGGGATATTTATCTCAAGCTCCAGAATTTATTCCTGGGAGAGAAAGAATCTCTAATGGGGTAGAAATTATTAATCAGTTAAATTCTTCTATCGAAGAGCTAGAAGAAATTTCTGGAAACGACTATTCTCGTTATAAAGAAACTATCAAAACTTCAACAAGTGGTTCTTTAAGATATTTTGAGTTATTAGGTTATAGATCCAGTCTTGGAGGGTTAATATCACGCTTACACGGCGAATACTTTTCTGATGAAAACCCACCATTTAGCGGAATGCCTAGTACTGTAATTAACCAACACCAAAATCAAAATCAAATAACTTATATTCAAGTTCTCCTAGAAATTCAAAGCAAAATAGATTCAGAAATACCAAAATTTGAAACAGGCTCAAACGAAAGAACTTTTCTTGAAAAGTTAAAACAGTCCTTATCTGGAGTTAGT
>JAHJLO010000118.1 GCA_018821685.1 Patescibacteria group bacterium | reverse complement strand
ATTATATATTAAGTATAGTATTTAAAATCAAAACCATCAAATCGATAAATCTTTCACTTTGTGTTGGACAGGGATCGACCTCCGAATCACTAAATATATTCCTTCGCTTCTCTCGAAATCTATTAAGTGTTCGTAGGCTCGTCGCTCGTATTTTTCCTTCACTTCGTTACGGAAAAATATACTTCGCTCTTGTTCGATTCCCACGAAAAGTCCGCAGGGACTTTTCTTGCCCGGCAACATATAGAAAAAACGAAGAGCAAGAAGCTCTTCGTTTTTTCTATATGTTGCCGGACAGGGAATCGAACCCCGATTTACGGTACCAAAAACCGCTGTCCTACCGTTAGACGATCCGGCAATATCTTTACTCAGTTATAATATCAAAAAAGTACCTTGTTTTCAATGAGGACAGGGAATCTCGTCACAAGTCACTAAGCATATTTTTCGCCTTTCAGACTCAAATCTGCTAAGTGCTTGCGACCCCAGCTCGGCTTCATTGCTCCCTGTGGGTCGCAATGACAGGCCTCCGCTTTTTGAACGGTGACGAAAGCAAAGCAGTTTGCTTTCTCTATTTATATAAATTAAAACTAGCTAATCGCTAGTTTTAATTTATATAAATAGCACCGCTCAAACCGATTTACGGTACCAAAAACCGCTGTCCTACCGTTAGACGATCCGGCAATACTGTTAATATAGTAACGCTTATTCTACAAGATTACTTGATTTCAATCAAGCGAATTAGTGCGGTCTCCAAAGGTAACTGTGGAATGTAAGCTCTACCAACTTGGTCATAGGCATTCAACATTTCACTTATGGTTATTGAAGAAATCTTTGTTTCTTTATTTTTTGCTAATTCACTAATAAAATTAAAATCTTCTTCTGAAAATTCTGATTCAATTACTTTTTTCATATCTGAAGCAAATCTTATGAGTAAAATAGCACGAAGTTTATGTAAAATCAATTTTGCATAAATTTTCATCTCAACATTATTTTCAACCGCCTTATTTATAGATATTAAACCTTTATCCAAATCAGATTCAGCAACGGAAGAAATAAATCCATTTACCAACTCCCCTTTTGGAGCTCCTGTTATTGCCTCAACCTCTTCAATACTAATTTTTTTATCAGCCGAAGAACTAATCACTTTTTGTAAAATCCCGTGAGTATCCCGAAAAGAGCCATCTCCGAGAACCGCGATTAAATCAGCTGAAGCTGGTTCCAATTTAAACTTTTCTTTCTTTGCTATCTCCGAAACAAAATCTTTCAAAATTTTTTGTGATGGTTTTTTAAAATTAAAAGTCTGACAACGAGAAACTATTGTATCAGGCAATTTTTCGATTTCGGTGGTCGCTAAAACAAAAATAATATGTCTTGGAGGCTCCTCCAAGGTCTTTAGAAGCGCGTTGAAGGCCTCTTTGGTAAGCATGTGAACCTCATCAATAATATAGACTTTATAGGGTGATTCAAAAGGAAGAATATTCACAGAATCTCTTAATTCTCTAATGTCATCAATTCCTCGGTTAGAAGCAGCGTCAATTTCGTATAAATCATTATCAGTACAACCAATTTCTTTTGCTAAAATTCTAGCGATACTGGTTTTTCCAATTCCTCTTGAACCAGCAAAAAGATAGGCATGGGAAATATTTCCTAGGTTTATTGCCCCACTTAAAGCTTTGATAATATGATCCTGTCCAAGTACCTCTTTAAAATTACTTGGTCGGTATTTTCTATATAAAACTTTATTAGTTTTTTCTAACATTAAGATAGTATAGCAAATTATTTAAGAAATAAAAAAAGCAAGGTTTTGACACCGAGCTCTTCCCTCACCAAACCAACTCTCTTAATTGGTTTTAAATATCAAACATCTGTCGGATCCTTCATAAGTTCCTCCTTATATTCAAAAATATTCAAAAGTTTTTATCATGATTTTGGTTCAGAACAAAAAATTACAACAGTTGATTTTATCAACCTTCTCCTTTTGGTCTCGTAACAAGCCTCCTATACGTCAAAAAATTAATATTTAATTCACCAACAACTCTCTACTAAAAGAATACCAGAAAAATTATTATTTTACTATTTTTTTATTTTCATGTTAAAACCCAAAAAACTCTTTTGTCTTTTTCCAAAAATTTTTATCTTCTTCGGTATTTAAATAATTAGAATTTTTTTCGTCGACAATCATAATCATATGTTCACCTTCCTTTACAACACGATATTTATTTCGGATTTCCCTCTCCTGACCTTCTTCTGTTTTTAAATCTAAAATTTCATCTAAAATTTTAGCCTCTCTCTCCTCTAACTCCCTTAATTGTTGCTCGGCTATCTCTTTATTTTCTTTAGTTAAAATAACATCGCTATAGGCACCCCAAGCCCCTTTACCAACAAAAAAAATTAAAACTAGCAAAACAAAAATACTCACTTTTGAATATACAATATTATTCATTTTTCTTTTTTCATTGAAATCTTTCATCGCAAATATTATAACATTTTTTAAATTTTATGGACTTTATTTATTTTTAATCTTATACTTAT
>JAHJLO010000009.1 GCA_018821685.1 Patescibacteria group bacterium | reverse complement strand
TTCAAAACTTTTTCTGTCTATTTTCAAAATATCAATATCTGAGACTTTTTCTTTTTCAACAAATTCTTTTATCAATTCAAGCCCAACAAAATATCCTGACCTGTATTTATAAACATCACTTGGGTCATTTGCCCAGAAAATTTGTATATTTTCTTTTGATAAATCAAAATTTTTCAAAACTAAATCATACAAATCAAATCTTTTTTCTTTACAACCATCAAACCAACTTTTTAATTCTTTTTCATTAAGAAAATCAGCCCATAAGGCTTTATCGTCGCTTATATTCAATACTTTTGAAGTAAGATAAGTTGCTAATCCCTCTGTTATTATTTGCCTACCAACATTTATTTTTTCGTCTTTCGTTTTGAAATAGAAATCAGGATTTACCGAATAATGTAAATTGTGAATTATTTCATGGGTTACAAAAATATCAATATCCTCGCTACTCTCATAAGCCTCAACTGGTAGCCAAACAACAAACTTTCCGTCTTTTTCAAAAGCGTGTCCGTTTGTGCAGTTTTGTCCAACAAATAAAATAATTTCTATGTTAGAAGTATCAAATCCAAAATCACTAAGTTTGCTTTTGATAAAATCTAAACGGGATTTTATCATTTCTGTTTTTTCAATAACTTCTTTTTCGGTTTTTAGAGATTTATGAAAGTAATCTTCCAGAGCCCAATACTTAAAATAATGCCCCAGTAATTCGGGCATACTTTTTTTATACAAGTCTAAATTATCTTTCTCTAAAATGTTTGTTATATAATTTTGTGTTAAGTTTGTTGTTTTCATTTTTTAATTATAAATAAATAAAGGGCTTTGTGCAAAACAAAGCACAAAGCCCTTGGGGTTACATCGCTTTTGAAAAAGCGGATTTTTTCTGGAAAAGCGAGCCGTAGCCGTTATCCCGATACCACAACTCTGTTGAAAGGACGCTGGAAGCGATAAATTCGTTATTGAATTTACCCCAGAGCGTGTAAAGTTGGAAAAACTCAACCTTGATATTGGCGTCGGTGTTTTCTTCAAGAACAAGATTAACTTGTGAAGTTCGGGCTATTTCACTGACGTTTGCAACCAGACGGGATACTTCATCGGTTTTTGCCAAAATCTCAGAGAGGGCTTTCTCAAAGTGGTCAAGAACTGAATAAAATCCGTGGGTCAATGTCAGTTCACTGATTTTTGCCCAAGCCTCCAACTGAACGAGACCTGTGGAATGGAAACCTTTTCCGACGACGTCCAGATTGATGGTCGCCAGAACATCAGGGTCAGAGTAAACTTTTTCGTCCATTTGCTGACGCAGGTCTACACAGTTTTTCAAAGCGTCGCTCAATGCTGATGATGAATTTCCGAGCATTTGAGTAATCGCAGAAACATCTCCGCCAATACCTTTTTCCAGTTCAGCGAGCAATAGGTCTTCAAGAGAAACATTGGCTTGCTCCAAAAAGATGTAACCCAGACTGACCGAGCGGGACAGTTTCGTTGAATTTACGAGATAGCCATTACAAGGCTGGTGGTTTTTCGCACCCATTGGATTTTCCTCCATTAAGGTTTAATATGGCAAAATTGCCAAAAAGAACAGCGTTTTCAATGGAAAATATAACATATTATATGCCAATAATCAAATTAAGAAGAAAAGGTGTCAAAGAAAAGGTGAAAAGAAAAGGTGTCAGGAACCTTTTTAAAAATTTTAAAGGTATAAGGCACGCTCCGCATTCAGATTTTGTGTGGTCACAATTAAACTAACCCCATTAGTCTAATCTAAATATTTAAAAACCCTTCGGGTTCTAAAATATCTAAGTACTTGTCGACCTCGTCTCGGCTTTTTTCTCGTGGTGCTCGAAAAAATATGCCTCCGACTTCACAAATCGCCGAAAAGCAAAACTGTTTGCTTTTCTAAAAAATTAAAAAACAAAAAACTTAGAGGCCGTTCCTCTAAGTTTTTTGTTTTTTAATTTTTTGCGATTTGTGACCCCACAGAGAATCGCCTTCCATTTCTAAATAAAATTTTTGTCCTACGGACTTAATTTTATTAAGAACTCGCAGGCCCCGCTCGCTCGTGTTCGTCGCAAAGCTCCTCACATACTTCGCTCGGTTCGATTCTCTGTGGGATCTACTAGACACAAAAAAGTCAGAGCTAACGCTCCGACTTTAGTGTCTAGTGATGAAATAGTAACCTTTGGTCGAACTCATTTTGCTAAATCTTCACAATCGCGAAGCGATTGATTAAGTCTTACGCTCCGAGCAAAAGATAAATTTAAAACCACCCCTTACGCCCCACTAAATCAATAATTTGAAACAAACGAAACGACTTGTCGTTTCCACTTCGTTCCAACGACAACCAACTCCAAAAAAATTCTTTTCCTTTTCTCTTAAAAATTTGGGGGGCGAAAAAAGAAAGGAAAAAACGCAAAGAAATTTTTTTGGGTTGGTTTC
>JAHJLO010000117.1 GCA_018821685.1 Patescibacteria group bacterium | reverse complement strand
GTGAGTTCGAGATAGTTTCTTTCTTAAGAGTATAAACTTTCTTGTTATCTTTAGTGTGCACCCCAATGACACGTCGCGCGCGTACAATTTCGTTTAACATTCCCAGAGGAAAAGCCCCTGAACCTACCGCAGGATCGGCGACCTTGATGTTATAAAGCAATTTATCAATATCTTTTGCGTTATCAATAATTGACTGAGGAAGAATATAGCTATAGACGCCTTTATACTCATAACCCCTATCTTCTTTCTCGGCGATCTTATTAGCTGTTGTTTTATCATTTTCCAGAATCAGTTCACCTTGTCTGATAAAAAATTCAATATCAGATTTATCGATATTTTCAGTTTCAGCTTCTAGATAATTGACCAGAGTCTCTTGGCACATATAATGCACAATTTCCCTTGGAGTATAGAATGCGCCCCTACTTTTACGATCTTTGATTTCAAGAAGATTCTCAAAAACCTTACCAAGCATCTCCGGATCAACGGCGACTTCTTGTTCTAGTGGCTCATTTTCATTAACTGTAAAATTATAACGGTCAAACACATCGAGAATACCCGTCCCAACATCTCCTGTTTTTGTATCAGTTACGTCATTTGAAAATAATTCATCAGGAATAATAATATCAGTTGTTTCCCATTGATAATCGTTCATTGGTTCGAATAATCCACCATTTAAAAAAGGCATTCGTACATTGTTGAGTCGAGTATAGATTGCTTTTTCTCCACGATCTTGAGCTAAACCTTCGTAGAAAAGAGGTTCGAGAATATCATTAAAAAAATTTTTACCATATTTTTCGCGACGATTGAAAACTTCGCGTAAGAAGTTTTTTGGACCTGAACCCCAATCTTTATCAGAAGCAACTCCAAACCACCCTTTTTTCTGGAGGAAATACAGAAAAACTATTTGACCTAAAGTCTTTTTGGCAAAATCTGCTGTTGGAATCTCCTTACCAGCAAAATCTTCTTTTATAGATTCATCTGAGTTTATAAGTTTTTGCAAATGTTCTTCGAGACTAAAGAATAATTCTGTATATCGATCAAAAAATTCCTTAGTGACACTTTCGATATTAAACGCTGATTCAAGCTCAGAAAGATTTGGTTTTTCATCTGATGTTAAGAGTTTGATAAAACGAGATTGCGCGGTATGAGAACCCTCATTCTTTCCAACAAGAAACGACCAACGCCTTGCTGGTGTGACTTCTTTTTTAGTTTTTAGTTTATCCTCAATAACCTGCAAAGAATGATCAAGTTTTACTAATGAAAATCTCCACTCATCTTTATTGGTCACAAATGCCACAATGGCGGCTTCTTTGTTATTTGTATTGAGATAATCTGCAACGAAATTACGTTGCAGAGTTCTTGATCTTTGTAACGTATTAATGTTGTTTAGTGCAACAAGAAGAATATCTACATCATTACCTTCAGCATCAGAAAAAGAACCCATCACTTTATATTTGGCAATTTGCGGTTTAAAAGCATCTTTTATAGATTGACCTTCTCTAACCGAGGAAAGAGGTTTATATTCTTTGAATATATTTGAAACAAACTTCTCGAAAAAACTTTCCTCAAACTTGTTAGTAAAAACATATTCTATTAATTTTTTTGCTTCGTTTTTAGTCATAATAATTAAGAGGTAAAGTATTCTGACAAAATTATTTCACGCTTATGATTAATATCCCCGTTATTTGAAAAGTCTTGAATAAGAAAATCTTGCGGTAAATGTGTTCGTAGTATATTCAATAGTTTAAGAGGATTTTGAACTATCTCCGGAGTCTCTTGAATTATCTTGAATATGTTTTGAGAAATCTTTTTTGGTATTCCTCCTGCATTAAATTCATCAATAACTTGCGATAGATAATACTCGTCATCATTGGTATAACCCTTATAGGTTCTGACTTCTTTTGATTTAAGAATTTTTAAAAGACGAGCACTATTATCAAGACCTCTTTTCTTATTTTCCACCTGAAGATCCTCATCTACTTGAGGATTGTAGATTGCATTCATGTTTCTTTTTAAGAGTGAGTAGAATTTATTATTAATAGATATAGATTTCTCGTCTGGATTTGCTTTCATTGTTTGAGCTGCCTGAATAAAATCAATCTCAATAGGATCATCAAATTCACCTGATGAAGCAGTGAAGAATTTTTGGAGTTTTCCTTTTCTAAAATAAGTTAATAATTCATTCTCTTTTTCAGAAGTTTTTCGTCTAGCAACTCGAGCTTTTTTAGGAAGCTTTTTAATATAGTCAAAAAGATCAATATTTCCGTCACGGATTTTTCTAATTTCCTGTAAATATTTTAGATCACTCTCCTCTGTGTTATCTTCACCCTCAATAAGCTTTTTTGATAACAAAAGGTTGAACAAACTGTGTCCTTCGGGTACTTCGTTTTCTGTTAGCAGTTTGGCATCAGCACCAAGAAGAGAAATAAATGCTTGAACTTTTGCTTCTGCAAGTTCTTGAAGTTTTATCTGCTCGTTAGCTTGTTCTGTTGGGAAAAAGGTGTAGGTATAAATTTCCTCATGTTTGGTATCAACACGGTTAATACGACCAACTCGTTGCATTACCCTTGTAGGGTTCCAAGGAATGTCATAATTGATAACTAGATTTGCTTGGTGTAAATTTGCCCCTTCTGATAACACATCAGTTGTAATAAGTATTTTGTAGTCATCTTTTATCTGATCGGCATTGGCATCAAAATTATCCATAACTATTTCTCGTTCAGCTTTTGAACTTTTACCTGAAAAGTTAACTACCTCTCCTGGAAAAAATTCCTCAAGGTGTTTAACTAGATACTCTGCTGTCTCCCTTGACTCTGTAAAAATAATTGATTTACCATTTTTAAACGGCTCTTCTCGCCCAAGCTTATCCCTAAAAGCTAATATTTTTGGATCACGCTTTATCTCTTTCCATAAATTTTGAACCTTTTTCAAAATATCTAGATCAGATTGTAGATCTAAAATGAAATCATCTCTAAAATCTTTAGTTAGGTGTTTTTCAACCTTATCCTCATCCTGTAATCTTTCTAATGCCTCATCATTTCCTGAAGATAAATATTCAAAAACTTTTTGAGAATGTTTTTTGCTGACATATACGTTCCCAGTATTGTATTCATTTATAAATTGCTCATACGAATGGATAAATCTTGAGAGAGACATCTTGAACGCATGAAAACTACTTTCCAATCTTTTAATAAGAAGCATTTTCATAAATTTACGCATATTTTGTTGCCTTTGCTCATCTGAACCAATGTCTCCTTTTTTATAGAGGAATGGAGTATAGCGAGAATATTTGAAGTCTCGGACCATGATTTCAATCGTTTCAATAAAAACCCGGTTTTCTACCTCGTTTAATTCATAGAAAATTGGTTTTGGATCAGCAACCTTTGGGAAGCTCATCTTTTGTTTTTTTAGATCTTCACCGTAGTATTCTTGGATTTCTTTTCTTGTTCTCCTAACCATGAGATATTTCAGAACCCTATCTCTTATTTTTTTTGAGTTCTCTGTTGTAGTGGCCAAATACTCTTCTTTGTCGTCACGTCTATCAAGTCCTTTTAATCTACCTTCCAATGAACCAAAAAAAGATTCAAGATTTGGGAGATTTGGAATAGTACTTTGTCGAGACTTTTGGAACAATTTAATTTGGGCAAGGAGATCTTTTGGTGAATTGTTATATGGTGTTGCTGTCACGAGTATAACTTTTTTACCCCTACAAATTTGAGCCATTTTTGCATAAGTTGCATTGTCTTCTGTTCTAAATCGATGGGCCTCGTCAATAAGAATCACATCAAAATCTTGGTGTAGATTTTTTTCTATAATTCTATCGAGCATTCCAATAGATTGGCACTTATAATCTTTGGAACGAAACCCAAAATCTTTGAAAGCATTCTCCCAGCTTCCTTTATTATTTTCATCAATCAAGTGTGGTGGTGCTAGTACGAGTGTTCTTTTTGCAACTTCCTGACACAACATTGTCCCCATAAATGTTTTTCCCAGACCAACAACATCAGAAAGAAATACTCCTCCATACTCTTCAACGATTTTTTTTGCATTAATAACTGCATCTTCTTGGTATTTCAACTTCTTAAACCCATCTGGTCGATACTTTTCATAAAGAGAGTAATCTTCATTAATATCCTCCTTGAAATATTCATACAAGAATTTTAGATATAGTTCGTACGGAGTGATGTCATTTTTAACCCATGTATCATTTTCGATTGTTTCAAGGTATTGATCAGTAAGCTCTATGGATTTTTCCCATAGCTCATTAAATTTATCTTGAGCAAAAGTATGATCAGATGAATTTTTAAGTTCCACATTAAACTCAAGATTGTCTACAAGCCCACTTTTCGTGAAATTGCTTGATCCAGTTATTACACGACCAATATCACGGTCGTCTTCTCCAAATGTCATAATGTAAACTTTTGAGTGAATTTTCTCATCAGGATATGCTCTAATTTCAAGTTTTCCATCTTTAATCCACTCTACAAACTTGAGAAGACCCTTCTCAACCTCATGTGAGTTTTCACTCTCTTCCAACTCATCTTTTATTTTGATACTAATCTCATCTTTGATTTCCTTATGAGACTTAATACGATTGATGGAATCGTATGTTTCTTTGTTTGTGCTGATGCCAATTAGAATTCTAACTTTTTCAGTATTTTCTAGTTGCTTATATATCTCATAAAAACCACTTGTATAAAAATAACCAACAAGCACATCAAAGAATCTTGCATCTTTAACAAGAGATCTAAATCTGTCTTTTAGATTTCCGCTACCATCATTAGTGATAAAGGTTAAATCGTTTAAATTGTTGTTTTGGTTATTTTTATTCATATTAGTTTTTTGTTTCAATACTCTTTAAAAAACGTTCGTATTCTTTTACATCAATACGAAAATCCTTACCAAGTTTATGGGCATTAATTTTACCCGCTTTGATGTAGCGATATATTGTCATAATATTTACTCGTAGGTTTTCGGCTACTTCGGCTGGTGTATAAAATTCTTTTTCCATAATTTTATTATTATTCCGTAACTATATCATAGTTTACTTTGCTTTACAATGGTGATATACTCAAATTATTCTATGAAAATAACATCACTACAAATTTCAAACGTACTCAGTTTTAAATATTTTGAAAATATAGAGGAGGCAGAAACAATCACTTTTGATAAAAGTTTTAATATTCTTATTGGTCAAAATGGTGCAGGAAAATCTACAGTACTAGAAGTAATAAACTTCGTCTTTCGTAGGGTTTTATTTATTCCATATGATAGAAATCGAGATTTGTATGGACAAAGAACAACCATAGAGACCGCTCAAAAAAAAGAAATCCTAAAGAAAATAAATAACTCACATTCTTATAAGGATTTTCGTTTAGAAAGAAACTATGATTTTGAAGACAAAACACAAAAAATTAGAATACTGGTAGAGATTGATGATATAGACAAAAAGAACATAAAATTTTTACAAGACAACAAAAATCAACTCTCTCCGATAGTTGGGATATACTCAGCTGAACAAATGTTTGCCGAAGGAGAATATAAAAATGAGTATGTTATTGATATTGAACTAAACAGCACAGATAAAACTTACACAGTTAACACTCAACAAGATATTGGTTTTACGTACCTTACTGCCTACAATCTTTATAAAGAAGCAGTGGAAATATACAACGAAGAAAATGTTGATAATCAATTAAGTAATCTAACGGAATCCTTCGCTCTTATTGGGAGCTATAGAAATTACAGCACTTACTCACCGCATGTCTCACTTGGTGGTGGAAATACTGCAGATAAACAAATACAAGCAATAAGAACAGGAGAATCATCAAAAAGTACCAATGCCTCAGAAACTACCGAACCATCTGTTTTTGGAATTGTAAGACTAAGAATGGCGAAAGAATGCTTTGGTTTGATAACTGAAAAGAAAGACACTGCTGAATGCGAGGAGGCAGCAAATGACCTTCCTTTTGTTAAGTCCATAAACGAGAAAATTAAAATAGTAAATCTAAAAATGGAAGTAAAGTTATTGGATGTTTCCAGTTGGAATTTTAGCTTTTCTTTTGTCGACATAAACAGAAATAGGGCCATTATAGACATGAAAGCTTTAAGTGCTGGGCAGAAGTCTATAATCCATCTTGTTTTTGAAGCATACGGAAGAGGAAATTTAAGTGGAGGTCTTGTTATTATTGATGAACCAGAGATACATTTACACTATCAGTTCCAGAATGAATACTTAAGAGTTATAGAGAAGCTTAACGAAGAACAAGACTGTCAGTATGTTTTAGTCACTCATTCAGAGCCTTTAGTAAACTCGAAAACAATCAGTAATATTATTCGTCTTTCACTTGATGAACATGATTACACAAAAATCAATCAACCAGACATCACGACTGATCAGAAGTGGTTAGTTAAGATACTCGACAACAAAAGATCCACGCATGCTTTTTTTGGAAGCAAAGTTTTGTTAGTAGAAGGAGAAACTGATAGATATTTTTTTCGCGCTGTTTTGCATGAAATTGAGGATAAATTAAAAAAGGGATTATCTCAAGATATTACAGTCCTAGACATAAATGAAAAAAATAATCTCAATGAATGGAGGAGTTTATTTGGTTCATTTGGACTTGAAACCTTTTTCATTACAGACTTAGATACTGCTTTCAAATATTATCCGAGTGAAACAGCTTATAAATTACATACACCAGAATTAGTAAGTAAATTCTTAAGTGACCACACCGATGTAAATTCAAAAATTGAAGAAGACTATAAAAATGGTATTTTTACTTTTAAAAATGGGGATCTTGAAGAATATCTTAGTTTAGACCGAAAAGGTATTTCAAGTGTTATCGATTTTTGCAAAGATAACTTGCATAACTATTGGATAGATACAACCAATGAAAGAGTCACAGAAATTAAAACCATTTTATCTAAAATAACAGGCGAGGAATCTGGTAACCTATAAAAAGATTTTCTACATATAAATTTCTATGACAAAAACTCAACTTTTAAAAAAAGAATTTCTTAAGCTCAAAAAAGAGATCGAGAATCTTATCGAGGATATAGACACAAGTAAAAATAGTCACTTACAAAACTATTTCTACTTTATTTCTTATCCTTTATTTAGTGTTACTGAATCAGTAATAATCTTATGTGAAAATAAAAAAACCAATTCCGCAGAAGTTTTATTGAGATCGTTAATTGAAGCACATATAAATATAATTTATCATCAATTGGACGATTCTGAATACAGACTTGCAGTATCAGCAAAAAAAGGATTTGATACAAAAATAAAAAACACAAAAGGACTTAAGGACTTTGTTCGTAGATATCCAAATTTAAAATCAGAAGACCCTTCAAACTTATTTAGTGATGAGTGGCTATCAAAAGCAGAGGGTTGGGCTGAAGTTAAAAGAAAAACTATTTTAAGATGTAACAATCTTCAAAAAAACGATATGGATCTTGACCTCAGGTCTAAAGCAATTAAATGTGACAAGAAATATATTGATAATATTGAAAAAGGTCATTTTGAAAGAATGTACCACATAATTTATAGACAATTATCACCAACCGCACATTTAAATATAGAAGGAATACAATCTTTTGTTGATGAAAATGAAAAAGGAGAATATTCATTTAGTGATCGTGGCAATGGAGAAGTATTGTCAGCACAAGCAATAGAAGTCTGCACAGCTTTTACTAAAGATTTGTATGAACACGGGGTATTAAAAGGAAAGATTACAAGCACAGTTTCTAAGATTGAATCTATTCTTAAAGAAGAAAATAAATAAATGAGAAAAAATAGAAAGTACAAAAACTATAAAAATAATTACCTGAATAAGCCAATAACAAATCAAGAAATATTTTTATGGGTTTTGGCTTGTTTTGTTTTTTATTTTACCTTTTGGTTTTATTCAATTTTTGGATTTATAAATCACTGTATTATTGAATATCCAGTTAGGATTAATACTACTTGTTGGGACGAACAAAAACCTCATGCTAAAGAAAAAGCTTCAGAAAGTGCCTCACTTTTTATTCCTTAATAAGTTGGTAACTCGCTTCGCAAAACCATATTAGTAAGCTAAAGTATAGAATAATATCAATATGTTTGATATTATGTTAATTGACAATACCTAAACTAGATTTGTGTCTAGCATGGTACATATAAAACCTACGCGAATAAAAACGGCTACATAAGCCGGCACTTATTCGCGTAGGTCTGCACCCGAAAGGGAGGCAGGGTAATCTTCGAAAGAGGGTTGCCGTCGGTCTTGTGTAGCCATTTTTGTTTTAACTATACGAGATCATTATTAATTAAAACCTACGCGAATTATGAATGATCCAAACTCACAAAAGTTAAGAGAGTATAAAAAACTTTTTAGTACAGTTACCATTTATGATAACGGCATTGAGATGTTATCAGGTAATAACAGTCGTTTTTTAAAAAAGGAACAAATCGGTGAAGTTAACGTAAATTGGAGTGGAGTAATAATTATAAAAACTCTAAATAAAACGAAAGAGATGAGAATAACTCTCCCCCAAGAATATATTAATCTTGGAGAACCAAAAGTTCTTAGCAGTTTCCTTAGTGGTCTTATAGGGCTAGAAGAATTTAAAAATCATATTTCTAAAACCGAAAATGAACTTAGTGAAGTCCGAGCAAAACAAAATAAAGAAATAGAGAAAACAGCAGAAAATATAAAAAAATACTCAGCGAAGTATAACCTTAAAATAATATTCGGGATTATATCAGTTGGGATAGCTGTCACTGCTTTTGATATTAAATTTACAACAATAGGTATCTTATTAACTATTGGTAGTACTTATTATATTTGGAAAAAATCTAATAAATCAACAATAAAGAAAAAATTTAAATTTACAGGATATGCTTTTGTTTTATTTCTAGTATTTTTTTATACAGGCGTTTATTTAGACAGCAAACCAAGTATTACGATATCAGAACCCACAAATAATTTAAGTATTCAAGAACAAAGTGTGGTTGTAAAAGGAAAAGTTGACCCAAAAAATTCAATTATCTTGATAAATAACATAAGCATTAATATTGATGATAATGGTAATTTTACAAAAGAGATTAAATTAAAAAATGAAGATAATAAAATAACAATAACGGCAAAAAACCCCAGAAGTGACAAACAAGATACAGTAATATTATCTGTTAATAGAATTTTCACAGAAGAAGAATTGGCTGAAATAAAAAGACTAGAAGATGAAAAAATGGCACGAATAGCTAAAGAGAAAGCTGAGAAGGAAGCGGAAGAAAAAAGAATCGAAAATGAATGGCTATCTTCCAAGGCCGGAAAAATACACACTCAACATCCTGAATGGACAAAAGAAGATTGTATTAAACTTGCGGACGGTAAAATTTGGATAGGAATGACTTTTGATATGTTGAAATATAAAAGAGGGCTTCCTAATGTAGCCAACCCCTCAAATTATGGCTACGGAATGAATTGGCAATGGTGTTGGTATGATTACACCCCTAGCTGTTTCTACGGGGATAGTTACGGAATTGTTGAAAGTTACAATTAAAATAAATTAATTAAAAATATTATGG
>JAHJLO010000116.1 GCA_018821685.1 Patescibacteria group bacterium | reverse complement strand
TATATAACCACATAGACTAGATTCTAAATTTATGACATTGATAAGCTTTATTTTTTATTGGATTTAAAATAAAGATTGAACCATTCCATTTTCTTCTTCTTCTTTATCTTCCCATTTGCTAGTATCTAATTTAATCTCTTTTACTTCGTGAGTAATTTTATCTTTGTATTTTAATATTCCATTTTCACGAGCGTAATCATAAACTTCTTTTGTAATCCGAACGTCATCAAGACAATATTTTTTAATTTTATCTATCTCCCCAGAATTCCACCATTTAATTGCGTCTAATCCATCACCACTTTTATTTGTTCCAAGAGTTGCTTCTGCAACACTATCTAACTTAAATCTTCTTCCTGTTGAGTTTTTAATTTCTTTTAAAATATCTAGGCTCTTTATTTTAGTTAAATCTCCGTGATAATATTTATTTAGAAGAGGAATATCAAAATGGTCGGAATTATAACCGATAAGCATATCCGCTTTTTCAAGAAGAGGCCAAAGTCTGTCCAAATCATCATGCATAAAGGTGTCGTATTCTCCTGTTTTTGAATCGTGGGTACAAAGCAGGGAAATATCTAAATCAACCGCATCGTTTGAGCCGACATCTTCAAAAGTATTTCTTGTTTCTATGTCAAATGTAATTTTTCTCATTTCATTAGATTTATTATTTATTTTCCTGGATCACTTCGCTTCGCTCGTGAAGACGAAAAGAGGAGCTTTTCGTTGACGACGGTGAACTTCGCTCACCGTCGTCTTTGCGAGTAGAACGAAGCAATCCAGGAAATTTAATCGTTTAGAACCCTTATTTTACCAAAAAACCAACTAAATACCAAAACTATTGACATTCTGTGTTTTTTCTAGTATGCTTCTTGTAGGTTCATTTGGTGTTTTTTGAAAAAAATAGAAGGGGAGAAATAAATGAAGAATTTAATTAAAGCGTTTTGCATCGTTGCTGTTGTTACTATTTGTCAGGTAGATTCTGCTTATGCAGAACCTGATTCTGTAATTACAAAAGCAAATCATGAAATATTAACCTTCATGAAAGAAAAGGGGTTTCCCGAGGATCTAGAATGTAGTAGATGGATCCAAAATAATTCAAGAAAGCCGATACTACAAAGATATTGCTTTCAAAGAAATTGGGAGTTAATCAAAGTCTTAGCTCCATCAGACAATATTCTACCAGTCCCGGTAATTCAGACAATAGCTATAAAGCTTGGGTTTTACCAACAAACAACACGGAAGTATGATTTAGGAGTCTCTGTCAATGCCGAAATTTCAAGAGACTTTAAAAAATTAACCCTCACCATGGAGGAAAAGATTTTATCAAAGAAGTATAAAGAAATAATCACCCCTGAACTAGAGGTGAAGATATCCAAAAGGGTATCTACCAAAGAAGTTTCTTTATAAAGGTTAATGGCGTTACTGTTCTAGAACAGTAACGCCATTTTTTAATTTAATTATTTAAATTTTTCCTAAAGATTAAAAATTTTATCACCAATTAAGTATTAAATTTTTTCTATAACTGTTTTAATTTCCCCTCTACTTACTTCAAATTCTTTTCCATCAACCATCCTCTTTAACACAAATTTATCATTCTTAACCTCATTTTCTCCGATACAAATTACAAAGGGAACTTTCTTTTTATCGGCGTTTTTTAGTTGTTTGTCGATTTTTTTATAGGAATAATCAACTACTACATTTATATCTTGAGCTCTAAGTGCTTGGGCTAAGTCATCTGTAAATTCTGTATATTTTTCATCAAGTATGCATAAATATAAATCAGTTAATGAAATATATTCAGGAATAAGGTCTCGACTTTTTAAAAATTCCAAAGCTGTAACATCTCCCATTCCAAAACCAAACGCGGGGACTTTTTCACCGTCAAAAATTTCCAACAATCTGTCATAACGTCCACCTCCAAACATTGCTCTGTTGTTGTCCGGATTAGTATCAAATACTTCAAAAACAATCCCAGTATAGTAATCTAAACCTCTCATCAAGAATGGGTCAAATACCACATTTGTAATTCCAGCTTTTTCTAGTTTCTCCATTAAATTTTTTATGTCTGCAGGAGTTTTCCCTTCAGCATTTTCTAATTCACTAATTTTATTTAAAAAAACATTTGATTTATCTCCTAAAATTTCTTCAATTTCATTTTCAAATTTTGAAACTTCTGTTTTATTTTTCCTATCAAAAATTTTAGTTACTTTATATTTCTCTTCTTCACTTAAATTAAAATCTGTTAAAAAGAAATTAATAAAATCTCTGTCGTTTATCTTAATTATAAAATCTTTTTCAACAGCTCCTAATTCGCGCATTATTTTATAGGACATTGTAATTATTTCAACCTCAGCTTCAATTCCTTCAACACCAAAAACATCCGCATTTAACTGCCAAAACTCTCTCAACCTACCTTTCTGCGGTCTTTCATATCTAAAGAAATTAGGAATTGAGTACCAACGAAGAGGGAAGCCTAAATCTCTTTTTTTCTTTGCCACCATCCTAGCCAATGTTGGTGTCATTTCTGGACGAAGTGTTACATCACGACCTCCTCTATCTTCAAAATTATAAACCTGCTCATTAATTAATTCCTCTCCTGATTTTGCTCGGTATAGGTCCGTTGGTTCTAATATAGAAGCGTCGTATTCTTCATATCCAAAAGCCTCCACGACTTTTCGCATTTTACCAAAAATATATTCTTGTACAAATTTGTCTTCAGGATAAAAATCCCGAACCCCTTTGTATGATTCTGTGCTTAATTTATTCATGTCTTTAAAGTTTAGCAAAAATGGAGAAATAAAAAAAGCACAATGATAGATTGAGGTTTTCAGTTCGTCGTCGCACTTTTGATAAACAAACCTTTATGGACCGTTGTAATTACGGCCGCCGTTTTAAACGGAAACTCACTCAATCACATCATCGTACTTTGTATTTAGAGTAGCATAAGTTTAGAATTAAAAAAGCCCCTGAGAAATCCAGGGGCTTTTGAGTTGTTTGAGGTCAACTCCTATTTTTAAAGATTGAATGGTTGGTCATTCCTCCCTTTCTCTACGAACCTTGCTGGTATAGTACTTAAACATCAATGATTTGTCAAAAATTTTTCTTAATTAATAAAGCCCCAAAGTTCGGGGCTTTATAGAGGACTTCTTGTCGGAAAGCTTAGTTTTCTACCAAGTTAAATCTAGATTCTTTTAGAGCAAAATGGAATTCTTTCCAGGAAAGGATTGTCGTCGGAATATTCAGACGACGAGCCTGTCTCATTTCCCACCTTGATCCTTTCGAGCTTTTCCAAGAAGGAATGAATATCATGTGCTTAATCATTCCTGTTTCGAAAATATCTCGATAAAAATCTTCTAGTAACTTGTTTGGGTAGCCACTTATTTCTGTTGCTTTCCAAATTCTTTCAACATGTTCTTCAAAAAACATTTGGTTGAATACATGATATCCCTGCCTTTGAAGATGTTCTATCACAGAGCATATCGCAAAAATATTTTTTGTTTTACAACCAAATCCCCCCGTTGTGATAGGTCCGCATCCTTGTACAACTCCTGTAGGCATTCGGTCTATTATGTCTAAAGCCACAGGTGTCATTTCTTCGAATGTTTGGGCCTGGAGAAGTTGGTCATAATACTTTCTACATTTTTTTATTGTTGACATCGCAAGTCTCCTTTTCTTCTTTTTTAGGGTAAAAAATCTTTTTCAACCGCTCTGATAAAAGGATACCCTTCGTATCTTTAAAAGTAAACAGATTCTGTTTTTTGTTAAACTCTATGACGGGTTTTTGTCAAGAATATTTTGTGTTTCAATATTTTAATAATATAAAAATTTAGGCTTAAATTAAAATGCCCCAGCTCGATATTTCTGAGCTGGGGACTTATAGTGACCTATTTCTCTCTGAGCGGTTGGTCTTCCGCTAGGGTACCAAATAAATCATTGGTGTCTTTGTACAAGAGTACAACTTTTTGCAGATAATCTTTCCAAAAATCATTTCAGATCTTTGAAATCATTGGCTGACCCTCCTAGTTAACAGATTAACGTAGATGCCTGATTAAAAGATTAGCACGAATGCATTGTATGTCAAGTATTTTTCTTAATTTTTTTTACATATACTTTGTCTATGGAAAAAGTTCTAGAGTTATATAAAGAAGAAGGGGAGACCCCTCTGGAAACTATTGAGAGGTTTAAGAAAGAAAACCCAGTATATAAAGATGAAAAAATGACCTATGCTGGACGTTTAGACCCCATGGCTCAGGGTGTTTTATTGGTGCTTGTCGGGGAGGAATGCAAAAACAAAGATAAATATTTAGGCTTAGGTAAAGAATATGAATTCGAAATTCTTTGGGGTTTTAAAACTGACACCTATGATATTCTTGGAATTCCAAAATTTCACAGTAACTCAGTTACTGTAGATTCTACTGTAACCGGGTTGTTGGAGGATTTAGTGGGTAAATTTAACCAAAAATATCCTCCCTATTCTTCGATGACGGTTGAGGGGAAACAACTTTTCCAATGGGCGAGAGAAGGGAGGTTGGATGAGATTAAAATCCCAGAGAGGGAGGTTGAGGTTTACGACATTGAATTTTTAGGTCAAAGAGAAGTTAATGGGAAGGATTTGCTTAATAATATAAAAGAAAGAATATCTAAGGTAAAAGGTGATTTTCGCCAAAATCAGATTTTAGAAGAGTGGGAAAAAATTTTAAGTAAAAATAGGGAAGTGCACTTCCCTATTTTAAAGGTAAAAATAAAGTGCTCAAGTGGAACCTACGTTAGAGGAATTGCCAATGAGTTAGGGGAAAAAATAGGAGTTAGTTCCCTTGCCTTTTCAATTAAACGAACAGGGATTTTGTCCTTTTATTAGTAAAAACATATTTTTTTTGATATAGTTTTTATAGATTATTTTTCAGATGTTCAGATGAATTAAATAAGAGAGAGGTTATTTTATGAAAAATATGGAAAAGTTTTATCTTTGGGCTTGTCGAATTTCTGTAACCAGTGCTTTCTTTTCGATGATTCTTTTTGTGATTTTAGACAAAAACAAAACGGCTCTATTTCTCCACACTCCTTTGAGATTCTTTGTGGTTGTTTGTGTTGTTGTTTTCATTATTACTGGGATTTTCGCTGTGAAAAAAAGAGAAAAGAGAATATTTTAGAGTCAAACAATTAGATACGGGGGTTAATATGGAGTTTTTTTGGAAGAAGGTTTGTTTAATTTCTGCTCTGATGCTTCTGGTTTTCTTGTCTTTGTTTCTTACTAAAGAGACCGGAATTATGGAATTCGGATTCAATTCTATGATGATTCTTTTCGGAGCATATTTCTTTTTATCGGTTTCTATCATCTCGGCTCTTTTGGTTCTTTTTTATAGAAGAGAAAGATCTCTCGAGATCTCAAATAGAGGTAGAGAAATTTGCTAAAAAACTTTTCTTTTTCTTCGGATTAAATTCAAAAGTACCCAAGGTTTTATTCTTGGGTACTTTCTAATTAATAGGTAGTTTATATTCTTTCTAATAGATTTGTTTTTTGAGCAAATTCTTCTAGATAACTTTGTTTGGCAACGTTGCGAATAATATCGTCCATGCTAATAATAATTGTTATCACTATTATTATTGCAAAAATAGTTGATATAAATTTTTGTTTTATTTGCAAATCTGTTTGAGTCCAGATACTTTTAAGTATAAAGATTGCGGAAAGACTCACCGAGAAAGGAATTATTAGAGCAATGATGAAAGCTGTCCCCCAGAACAAATATCCAAGACTTAATAGAGGGGTTGATAAACCTAATGTGTAAAATACAAATTTAATTGCAAGAATAACATTATCAAAATAGAAGATGGCTGAATACAAAAAGAACAATAAATAGGTTACAGTAAAAAAAGAATACCAACTACTTGAAAAAAAGAAGTCCGCTAACTGTTTGAGTGTCGTTTTTTGTTGTTCTTCTGACATATTTTTGTTTTATTTTTTAGGGAGCTTTGGATTTTCTAGTGGGATGATTTAACCTTAAGTTTAGTTTGTCTTCCTCTATCTGTTTTTGGAAGGGTTAATATAAGTAATCCGTGTTTTTCTTCTGCCTTAGCCTCCTCTATATTTATTTCTGTGGGTAAAGTAATTGTTCTTGAAAATGAACCCCAATATAATTCGTTTGCAAAATAATCTTCCTCGTCAATAATGTGAGATTCTTCTCTTTTTCCCTTGATAGTAACCAAGTCTCTTGAGATCGCAACGTCTAGGTCTTCCGGAAGAACTCCCGCGACCATTGTTTTGATAATAACGTTTTCTGGATCTTGGTACATATCTATGGTTAACTCTCCTTCTTCCTGTTCCATCCAGTCTCCATTATTCTCAATTGAACCTCTTTCTTCGTTGTCTCCCATTCCTTCTGCTCCAATTTTTAAATGGTTAGTTTCTCTTTCAGAATTTTCGTGTTCATAGTTATCTTCAAATTCTTCCATGTCTACCGTCCCTGTTAATTTTTCGAAAAATGATTTCATATTTTTTATCTTAAGTTAGTAATTTTTTTTTAATTTTTTAATCTTTTCAATTAGCAATAATAAAATCATTATAGCTATCCAAATATAAATAAAAATATTAAAAATTTCTCCTCCGCTTGTCTTAATTATAAATAAATTAAAACTAGTGTGCAACGCGATTGATAGGATAAGTCCTATAAATAAATAAGTTCTTTTTAGGGATTTGTTTCGATAAAAAGAAGAAGCGATTGCTACTCCAACTATTCCTGAAGAAACTGTGTGTAAAACAGTTGCCCCCATAAATCTAGTATTTCCTACAATAATTCCTTTTATAAAATCACCTTCGTTAAATATGCTCCATAGATAAAGAATATTTTCCATTGCTGCAAATCCAAGAGCAACGGTAATCATATAAATAACAGCATCAATGGGCTCATCGTTAACTTTTTTTCTGATAGCTATATAGTAGGCAAATATATATTTAAGAATTTCTTCCGATGAGGCTAAGAGTAAAAGACTGATTGCGCTATAGTGGACGGTATAATTTATAATTGATATTTGAAAAACAATAACCGTAAGCGCCGTTAACATACCAGCAACGAAAGTAAAAAAAATTCTTTTTTTGGGTTCTGGATTTTGTGCGTCTTGTTTGAGCCAAAACCAAAGCCACACAAGGGCGGGAAGGAGTCCTGTTAAAAAAGCAAGTAAAGTTACATACATGTTATAAATTATAAGTTAGAAAAGAGAATGCAGGAAGTGGAAAATTAAAAACAAAAGAAAAATTCATAGGCGTTCTGCTACTATGAATTTTTCTTTTGTTTTTAATTTTGTATAATACCATCCTTTAGTTCTATTACTCGGTTTACATATTTTTTATCGTCAGGTTCGTGAGTGACCATTATTATTGTTTGCCCAATTTCTTCATTCAGTTTTTTAAATAATTTTAAGATAACTTTTGATGAATCACTATCTAGGTTAGCAGTTGGTTCGTCTGCAAATAAAATTGTTGGATTATTTACTAAAGCTCTTGCGATGGCCACGCGCTGTTGTTCTCCTCCTGACATCTCTTTTGGTAAGTGATGTAGTCTGTCAGAAAGCCCTACTTTATCTAGTATCTCAGTAGCTTTTTTTACATATTCTTTTTTAGCCATTCCTAAAAGCATTAAAGGTAAATAAACAGATTCAAGAGCTGTTAGTTCTGGTAAAAGAGCATATGCTTGAAAAACATAACCTAATTTTTTAAGACGAAATTCTGCTTTCTGTTTTTCGGAAAATGACATTAAGTTAACTCCTCCCATAATAACCTCTCCAGTTGTTGGTGTGTCTAATAATCCAAGTTGATGTAGAAGTGTTGATTTTCCAGAACCGCTACGACCCATTAAAGCGACAAACTCACCTTTTTTTATTCCAAAATTAATATCTTTAAGCGCGTGTGTCGGCACTTTTCCCCCGTATGTTTTATCTAAATTTTTTACTTCAATAATCATAATATATAAATTATCCCCAAATCGATTTTAAAATACTTTCTTTAGCTCCGTTGTAGGCTGGAATAAATCCACCTATCAACGCCGCTACAATTAAACTAATATTACTTATCCTTATAATATCGAATGTTACTTTCAAAGAAACCCAGCCTACAGGAAAGTCTAAAGGATTAGATATGAAGAATGGGCGTAATCCAAATAAAATAAATGAAACTCCAAGTGTAACCCCAATTACTGCATAAAACAAAGCCTGCATGACGAAAGATAAAATTATGGTATCTTCTTTCATTCCGATTGCTTTCAATATTCCAATTTGCCTTCTTTTATTTACTACACTTACAAAAATTATAATAAATATAGTAACTCCTGCGACAATTGTACCAATCACTCCAAGGATTAAACTAATTAACAAAAAACTAGCACTTGCGCTTGATGTAAATCCTAACAATTCATCCCACCTTTTGAAATCTTCATTTCGTAAACCTAACTGTCTTATTTCATCTATATAAACATCTTCATTTCCAGTATCTTCAATTTTCACTAATATTTCTGATGCTAAATTATGAACATTTAAAACTGATTCCATTTCTTTTTTTGTTACAAATGCCATTTGGTCAACCTGCGTACTTTTTGTACTGAAAATACCCTTTATTGTATATTCTCTTTTTATTCCATTGTCGAATTTTACTTCGATTTCATCTCCAACAAAAACACCACCAAGACTTAAGTGTTCTAAACTACCTCCGTGTTCACCAGCTATTTCTTTTCCGATTATTATTTTATTACTATCTCTCGGTTCTAAAAAAGAACCTTCAATCATAGATTCATGAATTTTTGTGACTTTTTCTTCGTCATCTACATTGATTGATTTTGTAATCCATTTACCACTTTTTATATCATTACCGTCATTACGTTCGTCGTAACTAATTACAGTATTATTTATATAATGAGCTGAACTGCCGATGACTCCTGGAATCGTATCAATAAGACTCACAGCTTCTTTGTTTTCTATATATTTTTTATCAACCGCTGGCTCTATAACAATATTACTATACTGGTTATTTATTGATTCAGTATTGATAGCTTCTATTATTCCACCAAATATTGAAGATATAAAAACAAGGTTCACATAAGCAAGCGTCATGATAAGTATTGTCATTGCTAGTGTTCCTTTACTACCTCTTTTGACTGAAGTAAGGGCAAGAAAAAAAGATGTTTTGATGTTCATATTAGATATAGTATAAACCCCCACACCTTTTGTGCAATAGTAAAAATCAAAGATTTTTACAGAGAACTTTGCTCTCAAATGCACGAAAGGTATGGGGAGTAAAGTATAAAGTTAAAAGTTTAATATGTTATAAAATGGATACATTTTTTGACAAAAAAATAAAAAACACTATACTACTCTTTAGAAATAGTAAGTAGTGAATTAATTTCATGTTTTTAGTCAATTTAATAATGATTTGTTTTTTAACTGGTGCCTACTCTAAAAAATCTAATTTAGAGGTGGTATAAAAATTCTTTACAAGGAGAAAGTTATGAAGATGTTTTTTACCGCTGTTATCTTGTCGATTTGTTTTACTCAAAATGTTTTTGCACAAGAAATAAGCGTCGAATCTGAAAAAGATTTAAAAGCTTACCTGGAAACTTTTAGAGAAGCAAGGTCTTTGCTTGGTTCAGGAGATTCTAGATTAACAGCATCTTTTGATTATCAGATTAATACCAGTAAAACTTCGCTTGTTAATGAAAATAACAAGTCGGTTGGCTTTATGTCAGGTTTCGAATACGGAGTCACAAATAAAGTGGGTGCATACGGGATATTTTCTTACTCAAACAGAAATTTTTTTTCAGAAAGTTTTTTGGGTGACACTTTGGAAGATTCGGTCAATTCAAAAAGTTTTAAGGTTGGAGGAAAAAGCGTTTTGGTGTTAGAAGATAAGGATGTTCCTGAAATTGTCGTGGACTTATCAATATCCACGCTTTCTTTTGGGGATACTAACGAGCAGGTAGTTAATTTAAAATTTAACGCTATCAAAAGCTTTGATCCGATTATTGTTGTCGGTAGTATAGGGATGACTCGCTTGCTGGATTCTCAAGAAACTTTTTTGAATTTTTCTCCTGGGATAGCTTTTGGCATTAACGACCGTGTTGCTTTGGGAACAAATATCTCTTGGGATGTTCCTTTGGATGGAAATGTACTTTCATCAAAAGATGTTGTCGTCCTGACAGAAAGACTAACTATGACATTTGGAAATAATGTGATTGAGCCAGCTGTAAGCTTGGGTCTAACTGATTTTTCTCCTGATATGTCATTTTCATTATCTTGGTCAAGGAGGTTTTAGTGAAGATTATCGGTTTACTTTCTTTAGTTTTACTTTCTTTCGTTGGTAATTCTTTTGCCAGTGAAAATGGTTTTGTAACGTGGCAAGAGCAACGTTATCAAAATGTAGTTAAACAACAATATGATTTTAGTTGTGGTGTTGCTACTCTTGTGACTCTGTTTAATTTCCAATTTGGGAAACAGGCTAAGGAACAGGAGATTTTGGTAAACTATCTGAAAGAAATCTCTAAAGAAAAACAAGAAGAAATAACTAAAACAGGCTTGTCGTTACTTGAAATTAAGGATGTTGGTGAACTTGAAGGTTTCGGTGTTTACGTCGTTAAGATACCTTTTCAAGGACTCGTTAAGACAGGCAAGCCCGCTTTGGTTTACCTTGAGGATTCAAAGTATCGGCATTTTGTAGTCTTTCGGGGCTTTAAAAAGGGTAAAGTTTTTTTAGCTGACCCTTCGCTAGGAAATAGATCATTATTATTTGATGAGTTTATCGAGTTGTGGAAAGGGAACATTGCTTTATTTTTAACAAGTAGTCGTGAAAAAGAAATCACTTCTCTTGATTTAGTTCCAAGTGATTGGAGTTTCCCTCAATACCAAACAATTCAAAATATAATGAACGATGTTCATTAAATAATTTTTACAAAGTGATGAGTTTTCCACAACTCATCGCTTTTTTATTTTTGAGATTAGTGTAGTATTTTCAGCAGATGTTCTTTGTTTAATAAGTGTTTTTCATTAACCTTAACTGCTATTTAATAAAAGGAGAGGAAAAAATAGTATTTTGGTAGGATATTTTTCGCAGTCATTTTTTCAATAAAAAATTTTCGGAGGATTGTATCATGGTGCGTAAAACATTTGTTCTTGTAACTCTCGTAGCTTTTCTTTTGGTTTCATCTCTTACTTCTGCAAGTCAAATGAGCCAATCATCGCCAGAGTTTCTTAAAGATACAGGAGCTATTGCTCTAACATCTGATGAGATGGTGGAAGTGAGGGGAGAATTCTTTCCTCTGGTGGCAGCCTATGCTTACATTTATGGCGTTTCTATCACTCAGATTCTGACACTGGGTTATTATATGTATGGTTATAATGCCTGGCCTTATTCAGCTGATAAAGTTTGGTCTGTTGTGACAGCTTTGCTGAATTAACAGTTAAATCTTCAAATTAGCAGGGAAAGACACCTTGCTAATTTTTTAATATTTTAAATAAATACAATGAATTACATTAAAATCTTTTCTATTATAAATACGTTATTTTTGATTATTGTTTTTTTTACCACAAAAGCCTCTTTTTGTCGGTCTCTTGATTGTATTTTATTTACAATAACTTTTTTATTTTTAACCATAACCCCCGTTCTTTACGCGTTTCGTATTTATTTTAGTCTCGAGAGAAATATTATTATTTTCCTTGAATTAATTTTTGGGTCGATTTTCTTATATCAAGTTGTTCTTTTTCCTTTTTTACCGTTTACTTCTGTTATAGATATTTTATTGGTGCAAGGAGGTTTGTTTTTAGGCTCACCTGTCTTGTTTAAAATATTCTTTGTGGTACTTTTACTAACATCCCTTTCCGTGGCTACTTTTTTTGTATTTAAATATTTTTATATACTGAAGAAAAGAAATTAATATGAAAAAAGATAATAAAGGTTTTAATATTTTCGAATATTATTTCGCTGAATTAGTTTTTGGTGCTGTTTTTATAATCGCTAGTATTTTATTAGGTGTTGATGTTGTTAATTTAAAGAATACTTTTTTAGCATTAATTGTTTTGGTAATTATTTTCTTGGGTATTCCTTTTATTCCCATTTTGTTTAAAAAAATTTTTAGAAAATAATATCTTAGATTAAAACTTGAACCTGGAAGTTTTCTGGATTCATTTTTTTAACAAAAACTTCATAAGGAGTTAAATAATTCAGACGTTTTCTCGGTCTGTGATTTAACTTATCTTCTATTAATTTAATATCACTTGATGTAATTTTACCATGCACCGCTTTTTTAGGAAAATATTGTCTTAGCAACCCGTTGGTATTTTCGTTAGTTCCTCTTTCCCAAGAGTGATAAGGGTAACAAAAATATATTGATATTCCTGTATCTAGTGTAATTAAGTCGTGATAAGAAAACTCTTTTCCGTTA
>JAHJLO010000115.1 GCA_018821685.1 Patescibacteria group bacterium | reverse complement strand
TCCAAGAGGTGAGACCTCCTGGAAGTTGGTGTGGGAAGACTTGGTTATTGACCTAATCACATTGGACATATCTGCTGAATTTCTTTTTTTTATCAGGAAACAAGTCTCTCACTTTTCCCTCAACAATTAGCTTTTCAACTTTTTGGCTAATCATATCGAAACCAATTCCGGTTTCGTTGTAGATATCTATCATTGTCGCCCCTTCCTCGCCTTTCTTCGAGATGGCATCAAGTATCATTTCTTCAAAAGTCATTTGAACACCCTTCTTTTTTGTTTAAAAAATGATCGAGAGATTTTATTCAGTAAAAAGATTTTTCAAATCTTTCATGTTAAATGGTTTCGACAACTTTTTGTTGCAACCAGATTTCATCAGTTCATCGTTAATTGCCCCCGAAAAGGCAATGATATCTCCGTTGAAAGTCTTTCGGATTTCTTTAACAAGATTAATACTTGTTCCATCGGGAAGCTCTCCATCCATTAAAATTTTGTCGATAATATTTCTATCTCGATGGAAAATTTCGGAAGCCTCTTTAATGGTTGTCACTTGTAAGATGACAACTTCCTTCGTTATCAATTCTATCGCTGTTTTTAGTAAAAGTTGATTAGAAGGGTCGTCTTCCACAATTAACACAACTATATTTCCGTCTTTCATTCGTTTTCTCCTCTGAAAACTTCGATTTTTTGTTAAAAAACTTAACCTTTTCTGACTGGTATAATACAATGTTCGATGTTAAATGTCAATCAATTTCGAAAGCTAGCCTTATCTGAAATAGATTCAAATAAGTTTTTTTATGATATAAATATACATATGAATATTAAAATAATTTATGAAGATGAGAACCTTGTTGCGATAAACAAGCCCACTGGCTTGGTTGTTCACTCTGATGGAAAAACAGATGAACCAAATGTAGCTGATTGGGTTTTAAAAAATTATCCTGAAACCGAAGATGTGGGAGAACCTTTGGTTTTATCTGACGAAAGAATTATTAAAAGACCTGGAATTGTTCATCGATTAGATAGAGATACATCTGGTATTTTAGTTATTGCAAAAAATCAAGAATCTTTTTTAAATTTGAAAGAACAGTTTCAAAATAGAACAACTCAAAAAACCTACCAAGCTTTTGTTTATGGTCGTGTGAAAAATGATGAGGGTGTAATTGATCGACCCATTGGTAGGAGTAAAAATGATTTTAGAAGATGGACGGCTCAGAGAGACATAAGAGGTCGGGAGAGGGAAGCTCTTACTGAATATAAAGTGCTTGAGCGAGGAAATGAATATTCTCTCGTTGAAATTTATCCTAAAACAGGAAGAACTCATCAAATCCGCGTTCATTTTAAAGCTATAAACTATCCAATTGTTTGTGATAAATTGTATGCACCCAAAAGAGAATGTGCCCTTGGCTTTGAAAGACTTGCTCTTCATGCTTATTCTCTAGAATTTAATTTAATGGAAGGAAAAAGAATAAAATTAGAAGCTGCATTACCGGAAGATTTTAAGGTTGCTTTAAAAAATCTTGGAGATAATTAAATTTTGTTTGATTTTTCTTGCACTTAGGTTTTGAAAGGTATATATTTATTTATAGGTTATTCAAGATTATCCTTAAATAAGGGAGTAAGAAATGGAAGGAAATGATGTAATTTGTGAAAAAGTGTTAGTTGGGGACGCCGAATTTAACATTGCTTTTATTTTTGAAGGAGAGGCTTACGCTGTTTTAAGAACTGCAGGAGAAAAAATAGTGGTTGTTCGGGTCTTCTTGGAAAAAGATGAGCTTTATCATCTTAAACCGCCGTTCGAAGAAAGGCGTATTTCAGGACTTACAGAGGTTGAGATTGTGGGAGAGGTCAGTGTGTTCTAAACCACCTTATTTTTTAAAAGGTGAAATCGACATTTTGTGTTACAGGATGTCGATTTTTTTGTTGCGAAATAAACACGCTTATGGTAAAGTATTGGACATTATGGATACAAATATATCAAATATTTCCCCAGTAAATATGGAGGACAGAAAAAGCCTTGGAATTAAGGCTGGTGATACTGTTCGTGTTTGGGTGAAAATTCAAGAAAAAGGGAAGACTAGGTTGCAGGCTTTTGAAGGACTTGTTTTGGCTAAAAAACATGGTTCAGAGGCAGGCGCTACTTTTACAGTAAGAAAAGTTTCAAACGGTGTTGGGGTTGAGAGAATTTTTCCTCTATACTCACCAAGTATTGATAAAATAGAAATTATAAAGAGGGCTAACGTTAGAAGGTCTAAACTTTACCACATTCGAGATAAGGTTGCTAAACAAATTAAGCGACAAATGAGAAAGATGAAGATGATGGATGTATCTTCTCTAAGTGACGCTGAAGAGACAACTAGAAAGGCTAAAGAAGAACAGGAGAAAGTAAAAGCTGAGGAAGAAGCACAAGCTAAAGCCGAAGCTACTGTTGAGGAAGTTAAAGAAGAAACTCCTACTGAGGAAACTCCAGAAGTTGTTGAAGAAAAAACAACCGAGGAAGAAATTCCGGCAGAAGAAGCAAAAGAAGAAACCCCAGTAGTAGAAGAAGAAAAAAAATAAAACTTAATAAATCAAAAGAAAAAAATCGCCTTTGGCGGTTTTTTTCTTGTCACTTACTACTTACTGCTTTATACTTATTATTAATCATTAAATTGCCCAGGTGGTGGAATTGGTATACACACACGGTTGAGGGCCGTGGTCCTCTGGACATGCGGGTTCGAGTCCCGCCCTGGGCACAATCGAAGCGGATCTGTAGTCAGGGAGAAAGTAAATTTCTTTACTTTTGTCGGGATGAGAAAGGCATAGTCATATTTCCGGAATGAAATGGAAGAAATAGACGAGCCGGGGATAAAAAGCAAATTTCTTTGCTTTTTATCTGGTTTTTGCGAAGCAAAAAATTTCCGTTATCGAGCGAAGCGAGGTAGGAAATTGGTGGACGAGAGTATTAATTATTTTTGAGTGCGCGATATTATTTTCTTACGAACAAAGTAAGTTATAAAATAAGAAGTACTCTTGTGGTAAAACACTAAAAATATTTAATAACTCGTGACCGAGTCCTATCTTGGGCACAAAACATTTATTAATATTAAAAAAGAAAAATTATGTCAAAAAAATTAATCGTATTTTCATCGGGTTCAAAAGAGGGAGGAGGTTCTGGATTTAAAGAGCTTGTTGAAAATATGAAAACCGGTATTTTAGATGCGGAAATAGTTGCCGTCGTTTCTAATCACGAAAATGGTGGTGTGAGAAAAATCGCTGATGACTATGGAATTAAATTCATACTTTTTAAAGGTCCTTACGTCGCTGAAGAATATCAGCAGATTGTAGAAGAGACAGGAGCTGGGTGGGTAGCTCTTTCTGGTTGGTTGAAACTTGTTCTAGGATTAGACCCCCAAAAAACAATTAATATCCACCCCGGAAGAATTCCTCAGTTTGGAGGAAGTGGAATGTACGGACATTTTGTTCATGAAGCTACTATAGAAGCTTACAAAAGAGGGGAGGTTGAATATTCAGCGGTGACAATGCATTTTGTTACTGAAATTTATGATGATGGACCTGTCTTTTTTGAATATCCTGTTTGGATAAGAAAAGACGATACCCCGGAAACCCTTGCTCAAAGGGTGAATAAAATTGAACACGGTTGGCAGTCCTATATAACTAATCTTATTGTTCATGAAAAAATCAAATGGGACGGAAAAAATCCTGAAACTTTAGAAGTCCCAGAGGGTTACAATTTTCACCACAAAGTATAATTTTAAAAAACACGGATTGCTTAGCAATCCGTGTTTTTTTAAAAACAATAACACAGAGGATACTGGACTAATCAGCTTAAAATTGTTATAAATGAGACACTCTAAAGAGAGAAAATATGGCGACTATGGTGTAATGGTAACACTAGGGTTTGTGGATCCCTCGATCCGAGTTCAATTCTCGGTAGTCGCCCAAAAATAATGCAACAAATACGATAGTATTTGTGTAATATATTTTTGTGCTGACTACCGAGAATTGAAAAGAGCGAAGTATATTTTTTCGCAGAAAAAATA
>JAHJLO010000114.1 GCA_018821685.1 Patescibacteria group bacterium | reverse complement strand
GTTTTACACATAAAAAAAAGAAGATGTTTAGTAGACTTTTATAATTCTAAATATATTATTTTTTCACCACTTCCCTCTATTTTTTCATCGTTTTCAATTAAATCATCATTTATATCAAAAATGAATTCAGAAGGTGGATTCATTTGTTTAGATCCAAAAATAGTACGAATTGAAGCATAGGATAAAAATATTTTCTTTCTAGCACGAGTAAGAGCTACATAAAATAATCTTCTTTCTTCTTCTTTTTGAGTTTCTGTTTGTTTTTCACCAAATCTTTTAGATGGAAAAAGTGTGTCTTCTAATCCTGTAATAAAAATATAATCGAATTCTAATCCTTTTGAAGCATGAACTGTCATTAATTTAATAGCATCTTTTTGTTCTTTTTTCTGGTCTATTTCATCTTGATCTGATGCTAGTGTAGCATCTTCAAGTAATTTTTCTATACCTGATTGTGTTTTATTACTAATATGTTCTTTTAAATTAGAAATATTAGAAAGTTTATTTGGTGTAGGTAAAGCATCATATTTCATTGATAAAGTAACTAATTCACCAATATTTGCTAATCTTTCTAGATCCTCATCATTTCCTTCTTGTAGTTTTTGTTCTATTCCTGTTTCTTTTATTATAAATTTAATAATATTAGAAGGTTTTTCTTCAAGTGCTTTTGTTTTAATATTTTCCATTAATTCTCTAAATTTTTGGATTTTTAATTGCATTGCTGGACTTAATTCACTTTCTTTATTTGAAAATAATTTTAAAATAGTTAATTTTCCTATTCCACGAGGAGGAACATTTATGATTCTTTTCATATCAGTAAGGCTTTCAGGATTAAGAGAAGCTTTTATAAAAGAAATAATATCTTTAACTTCTTTTCTTTCAAAAAATTTTGTTCCAAGAACTTGATAAGGGATATTTTCCATAAGAAAAGCTTCTTCAAGAACTCTTGATTGGTAGTTTGCTCTATATAAAATAGCTATTTCTCCAGCTGGTACTTTTTCATTAAATAATTTTTTAATATTTTGAGCCACAGCACTAGCCTCCTGTCTTTCTGTATAAGCAGAAATTAAACTAATTTTTTCACCCTCACTGTTTTTTGTAAAAAGATTTTTTTCTTTACGAGTTTTATTCTTTTTTATAATATCATTAGCTGCTGATAAAATTGTTTGTGTTGAACGATAATTTTCTTCTAATAAAATTGTTGTAACATTGGAAAAATCTTTTTCAAAATTAAAAATATTTTTAATATCAGCACCTCTCCAAGAATAAATATTTTGATCTATATCCCCCACTACACAAATATTTTGGTTATCTTTTTTTGTAAGTAGTTTAGAAATTTCATATTGAACTTTATTTGTATCTTGATATTCATCAATATGAATATATTTCCATTGATTTTGGTATTTTTCTCTAACAATTTTATTATTTTTTAATAACAAAGCTGTTTTTAAAAGTAAATCATCAAAATCCAAAGAATTTTCTTTTTTTAAAGTTTGTTCATATTTAATCCAAACATCAGAAATAATTTGATTAAAATATTCATTGTCTGAATTTTTCTTAAAAGTTTCGTGGGTTTTAAAATCACCTTTTTGATGAGAAATAATAGAGAGAATTTTTCCTGGGTCAAATTGTTTAGGGTCGAGATTCGATTGAAGAATAGCTTCTTTTACTGCTCTTTTAGAATCATTTCTGTCAAAAATATTAAAGTAACGAGTCATCCCTATTTCATGGGCATTTTCTTTTAGAATATGAACACCGAGTGAATGAAAAGTACTAACAAAAGGTTTTTCTTCATATTCGACTGGAAAGTTTATTTGTTTATCTTCATTTAACATTTCTCCAACTCTTTCTCTCATTTCTTTAGCTGCTTTGTTTGTAAAAGTTACAGCTAAAATAGAGGAAGGATGAACACCTTCTTGAATTAAATTTAAAATTCTATGGGTTATTGTTCTGGTTTTTCCTGCCCCTGCCCCTGCTAAAATTAAAATAGGTCCATCTTTTTGGATAACTGCCTTTTTTTGTTGGTCATTAAGTTGTTCAAAATATTTAGACATAGAACGAGTATAACAAAAAAAGATTACACTCCAAAGTTTTTATTTTTTCTAAAAAGTTTCTTTTAAGTTATCCACATTTACATTGACCTAAAATCTCCATTTGGTAAAATTATAGGTAAGATTATATTGAGAGTTATTGGAATATTTTTATTAAAAATCCATTGACTTTTTAGTAGTGAAGATATATAATCTTGTGTATTCTTGAAATTTAGAAATAGCAAACACAGAAGCTCCTTAGAGCTTTTTTGTATGAGAAGAGGATAGAAATTGTTGCTAAAAGGCAGTTAATTTTATATTTTAGGCTTATCAACCTTACCCAACAGGATTCAGACCCTTCTAAACAGATTGGAATGATGACAAAGAAAATTTTTAGAAACCTTGTAATATTTAGGCTTATTTTTGCTTTGATATTTATGAGTATTCCTTTTTCAGCTCAAGCAAATGTACTTTCTTTTGTAACAGATTTCTTTAAAGATAATGTTATTGAAAAAACAGAAAATATTAATTCTCAAAATATGGCTTTATTACAAGCTACTCTTAACTCCGATCTTAATTTAGCAAAAGGTGGTGGTGAAATAACTATTGTTGGTGATATTGCTTTATTACCTGAAACAGGTCCTTCTGGAAGTATGGCTGACATTAAAGATCAATCAGCAGGTGATAAAATTAGTGTTTATGTGGTTAGAGAGGGTGATTCTTTATCTCAAATAGCTAAAATGTTTAATGTTTCAACTAATACTATTATTTGGGCTAATGATTTACATAAGAGTTTGATTAAAGAAGGTCAAACTCTTGTTATTTTACCTATTTCTGGTGTTCAACATGAAGTTATTAAAGGTGAAACACTAGCGAGTATTACTAAAAAATACAAAGGAAACTTAGATGAAATTTTAAATTTTAATAATTTATCAGAAAAAACAAAATTAACGGTTGGTGATATAGTTATTATTCCTGATGGAGAAGTTGGTTCATATAGCTTTGGGGCTCAATCTGTTAGTAAAATTGTAAATTCGAATCCTTATAGAGGAGGTGACGGACCTACTTATGGTGATTATTATATAAGACCAGTAAACGGAATAAAATCTCAAGGTTTACACGGATATAATGCTGTCGATATAGCAGCCCCGATAGGAACCCCTATATTTGCTTCGGCTTCTGGACAAGTTATTATAAGTAAAGGTGGTGGTTGGAATGGTGGTTATGGTAATTATATTGTTATAAAGCATAATAATGGTACTCAAACTCTTTATTCACATGCAAGTGAAAATATTGTTTATGTTGGACAAAGTGTTATTCAAGGTCAAGTAATTGGATATGTTGGTTCAACCGGAAAATCTACAGGTCCACATGTTCACTTTGAGGTTCGTGGAGCTAAAAATCCTTTTTAAATATTATAATAAAAAACACCGCCTATGAACTGTACCCCAAAAAGT
>JAHJLO010000113.1 GCA_018821685.1 Patescibacteria group bacterium | reverse complement strand
TTTATTGATTTTTTTGCTGTAATTCTTCTTGTTAGTTGGTCCAAAAGTAACTCCACCCCCTCTCCAAATAGGTGAACGACTTGAACCGTGTCGAGCTCGCCCAGTTCCTTTTTGTCTCCAAGGTTTTTTACCTCCTCCACTAACTTCACTCCTATCTTTTGTATGGGCAATAGGATTTCTTTCATTAGACATCATTGATACCATAACTTGATGTACCAAATCATTGTTCCAAGAAAGTCCAAAAATACTTTCTGGCAAAGCCACTTTTCCTGATTCTTTTCCTTTTTGGTTATATACTATTGCTTCCATATTATTAATTTTAGTCTTTAATAAATTTCTTATTTAACACTTACGATTTCCACTAACGTACCTCTTCTTCCAGGAACGGCACCTTTAATATAAATCTTGTTGTTATCTTTATCAATTTGAACGATTTTAAGATTTTTAACAGTTATTCTATCTGTTCCCATTCTTCCTGCCATTCTAGTACCTTTAAAAACCCTCTGTGGCCCGGTTGAACCAATTGATCCAGGTTTTCTCTCGCTGTGCTTTTGTCCGTGTGATCTAGGACCTCCTGCGAAGTTATGTCTCTTAACTACACCTTGGAAACCCTTACCTTTGCTTATGGATGAAATAATTACTTCTTCTCCTTCTTCAAAGATTGAAGCATCCATTTTATCACCAACTTTCATGTCGCCGTCTATTTCAAATTCTCTTAAATATCTAAAATTACCTAAATCTTTTAGGTGACCTTTTTCTGGTTTATTAATATTTTTTTCTTTCTTTTCTCCAAAACCAATTTGAACAGCCTCGTAACCATCAGCTTCTTCGTTTCTAATCTGAGTAACAACAACTGGTCCCGCGTTAAGAATTGTAACAGGGTGAACAATACCTTCGTTATCAAAGATTTGTGTCATTTCTTCTTTTGTTCCTAATATAAATTTCATATGAATATAGTTTCGAATGTTAGTAAAACAAAAAAGGCTCTCACCTTTTTTTGTAACTCCTCATATTCTACACAAATTAAAAAGAAAATCAAGCCCTATTAGAGACCTGTGAGTTTAAAATGGATTGCTCCGTCTAAGTCTGTTATCCAGCGATAAGTTTCAATGAAATTTCCATTCATCAAACTTTCTCTAGTTCCAAAAGATTGGCTCAACCACCATTCCATTTGCTCAATTGTCATTGAGCCATCTCTCAATTTCTGATTTTGATCAATTTGCAAACCAGCCAATTTGGCCGCGTCTACGCCGATGTTTTTAGCCATCGTTTTTCTCCCGTTTTGATTTTCAATTTTAGATTAATTTCCACTAAACGCAGAAACTTAATCCGTTACAATTACACAATTAGTATACTTTTCGGTCAATTTTTGTCAATGAATTTTGGATTAACTACTCGTGTCTTGGAATAAAAACTAGGTTACGAGGAGATTTTAAAAAATTAAAAGAGCAGAAAGCCAAAGGCTTTCTGCTCTTTTAATTTTTTAAAATCTCCTCGTAAAGACAACAAGAAGAGTGGTAGAACTAAAATAAGCGTGGAATTTTTTAGCTCCCGAAGGGAGGTAAAAAATTCCACGCTTAATTTTTGAAAAACCAACGAAGAAATTCGCCTATTTTAGAATAATTAAACTACATTATTTTAACATCGATAGACACTCCAGATGGTAAGCTCAAGTTTGTGAGAGCTTCAATAATCTTTTGTGATGGGTTAAGAATATCAATCAATCTTCGGTGAACCCTCATTTCAAATTGCTCACGAGCATCTTTGTGAACAAAAGTTGATCGGTTGACAGTATATTTCTTAATCTCTGTAGGAAGTGGAATAGGGCCGCTAACCTTAGCATCATATCTAAGAGCAGTATCCATAATTTGCTTAATTGATGAATCAAGAAGTTTATGCTCGTAAGCAAAAACTCTAATTCTAAGCTTTTGGATATCTTCTGTTTTTTTAGTTGTTTTTTTAGTTTCTGTCATTTTTTTAATTTTATGGTTTATAGTTTTTAATTTCTCGTTTTAGTTGAATTTTTTATTTTCAACAGGCATAAACTAGGAATTACCAACTTTTTATTTAACCTCACTAGAGTGCCACCTCTAGATGAAGTGACACTAAGTAAGGTTAAAAATTTGTTAGACTGTGATTTTTGTAACCACACCAGCTCCAACTGTTCTTCCTCCTTCACGAACAGCAAATTTTTGTTGTTCTTCAAGAGCAATCGGTGACTGTAGTTTAACTTTGAAAGTAGCAGTATCTCCAGGCATAACCATTTCTACTCCTTCAGCCAAAGTAACTTCTCCAGTTACGTCAGTTGTTCTAATGTAGAATTGAGGTTTGTAACCTGTAAAGAAAGGAGTGTGACGTCCACCTTCTTCTTTCTTAAGAATCAAAACTTCAGCTTCAAATTCTGTATGAGGTGTAACTGTTCCTGGTTTTGCAAGAACTTGTCCTCTGGTGATATCCTCTTTCTTGATTCCTCTAATCAAAACTCCGGCGTTATCTCCAGCCATACCTTCCTTAAGAGATTTGTTAAACATTTCGATACCAGTAACAGTTGTTTTCGCAGTATCTTTGATACCAACGATTTCAACTTCTTCTCCAACTTTAACAACACCTCTTTCAATTTTACCAGTACATACAGTACCTCTTCCCTCAATTGAGAAGATATCTTCGATAGGCATCAAGAAAGGCTTTTCAGTATCTCTTACAGGAACTGGGATATATTCATCCAAAGCTTTTGTAAGTTCAACGATTGGTTTTGCCCACTCATCATCTACTGAAGTAGTTTCAAGAGCCTTAACAGCTGAACCTTTTATGAAAGGAGTATTTTCTCCATCATATTCATACTGAGTTAACATCTCTTTAACTTCTTCTTCAACAAGTTCTACCATTTCTGCATCATCAACAAGATCAATCTTGTTTAGGAATACGATAATTCTAGGAACTCCAACTTGTTTTGCAAGAAGGATGTGCTCTCTGGTTTGAGGCATAGCTCCATCGTTAGCGGCTACTACTAAAATAGCACCGTCCATCTGAGCAGCACCGGTAATCATGTTCTTGATATAATCGGCGTGTCCAGGAGCATCGATATGAGCGTAGTGTCTTGTATCTGTGTTGTACTCTTGGTGTGAAAGAGCAATTGTAATTCCTCTTTCTTTTTCTTCTGGGGCGTTGTCAATTTCGTCAACACCTTTCTTACTTACAATCTGTCCAGCAAGTCCTAGAACATGCAAGATAGCGGCTGTAAGAGTTGTCTTTCCATGGTCAACGTGACCAATGGTTCCCACATTTACGTGAGGTTTGTCTCTGTTATATTCTTCTGCCATAATATTTTTTGAGCTTTCGGCTTATAAGCCTTATCGCTTTTTTATATAATTAATAATAAATCTTTAACCCTGAGGAGATATACCACTCTACAGAGGATAAATACTAAAAAAACGCAGATAGCGTTACCCAACTATAATAGCAAAATAAGGATAATAGTCAACCATTAAAAATAAGAAATTTATTTTTTAACTAAAGTTTTAAAACCATAAGCAATAACAACAAAACCAACAGTTGCTAGAAACCTATGAAAAAACATAAGCGCATAAATATCATGGACAGATAAATAAAAAGTAATAACTTCTGTTAAGTGAGACGAAGCCATAACAAGAGAACCCCAACCTATAATTCGAAAAGATTTTCCTACAGAACCTCCGTAACGAGACATGACCGCAAAAAGCCAACTAGCTGAACCCAGCAAAGTTGCCAACAAAATAAAATCAATAATAGTTTTTATATCAAACTCCATATACCATAAGAATACAAGTAATAATTGATATGAGCAACAGACTTATTCACACTTAACCAAAAGCTTCTAACTCGATTAAAAAAACCAATCTCTAAATCAAATATTTTCGAATTGACCTTTCTCGTAAAAAATTAAAAGACTCGAGTTTTTATAAAAACTCGAGTCTTTTAATTTTTTTCAAACTCCCTATAAAAACGCGGGGATTTAAATTAGCTTCTCTTTTCGATAATTTCTTTAGCAACATTCTGAGGAACAACAGCATAGTGATCAAACTCCATCGCTGAAGTAGCTCTACCTTCTGTCATAGATCTCAAAGTAGTTGTGTATCCAAACATTTCAGACAAAGGAACCTTAGCTGTAACAACTCTCATTCCCTCTCCTCTCTCTTCCATACTTTCAACCTGACCTCTCTTTGAACTAATATTTCCATTTACATCTCCCATAAATTCTTCAGGAGTAACAATTTCAACTTTCATGATAGGCTCAAGTAAAGCTGGGTTAGCTTTTCTCGCAGCTTCCTGAAAAGCCTGTGAAGCAGCAATTTTGAAAGCAATTTCTGATGAATCGACATCGTGATAAGTACCATCATACAATTCGGTAGAAACATCTACGATTTTGTAACCAGCAACAACTCCCCTTTCCATTCCCTCTTTGATACCTTTTTCTACAGCTGGAATATATTCCTGAGGAATAACACCTCCTTTAATACTGTTAACAAATTCCATTCCTCCCTCTGATCTTTTTGTGTTTTTAGGAAGGTTTTCAATCTCTTCTTCTGTTAACTTAACGAGGGGTTTAATTCTAATTTTAACGTGACCATACTGTCCTTTACCTCCAGACTGTTTAACATATTTAACCTCCGCTTCCGCAGGTACCTGAATAGTTTCTCTATAAGCAACTTGAGGCTTACCAATGTTAGCTTCAACACCGAATTCCCTTTTCATTCGATCCACAAGAACTTCTAAGTGAAGTTCTCCCATACCCGAAATAATAGTTTCCATTGTTTCTTCGTCTGAATTAATTGTGAAAGTTGGATCTTCGTCTGAAAGTTTCTTTAAAGCAAGCCCCATCTTTTCTTGGTCAGCTTTTGTCTTAGGTTCGATTCGAACAGAAACAACTGGTTTCATAAATTCAATCTTCTCTAAAATAACTGGGTGATTTTCGTCACATAATGTATCGGAAGTTCTTGTATCTTTCAGACCAACAGCAGCGGCGATTTCACCAGCGTAAACTTTCTTAACTTCTTCCCTGTCGTTTGAATGCATTCTTAAAATTCTTCCCAACCTTTCTTTATTTCCAGTAGTTGAGTTATAGATATAAGAGCCAGCCTCAACTGTTCCTGAATAAACTCGAAAGAATGTTAGCTGTCCTACAAAAGGATCTGTTTGCAACTTGAAAGCCAAGGCAGCAAAAGGTTCATCATCTGAAGATTTTCTTTCAACCTCCTCACCTGTTTTAGAATCAGTTCCTTTTATAGCAGGAACATCCAAAGGAGAAGGAAGATAATCAACAACAGCATCAAGCATTTTTTGAACCCCTTTGTTTTTCAAAGCAGAACCGGTAAATACAGGAATAATATTCAAGGCAATAACTTCTTTTCTCAAAAGTGTTTTTAGTTTATCTAGAGGAATCTCTTTTCCTTCAAGATAATCGTTCATCAATTCTTCGTCATTTTCAACAATCTTTTCGATAAGCTCTCCTCTGTATTTTTCAGCATCAGCTTTCATATCAGCAGGAATTTCATCTTCTCTAACATCAGTACCCATATTTCCTTCAAAGTAATAAGCTTTCATTGTCAAAAGATCAACGACTCCTTCATGATTAGATTCCTCACCAATTGGTAATTGCATTCTAATGGCATTTTTTGTAAGTCTATTTAAAATACTTTGATAAGCTCTTTCAAAAGAAGCTCCTGTTCGGTCTAGTTTGTTAATGAAACAAATCCTTGGAACCTTATATTTATCAGCTTGTCTCCAAACTGTTTCTGATTGAGACTCAACCCCAGCAACACCGTCGAATACAACAACACCTCCATCAAGAACCTTCAAAGAACGTTCAACTTCAGCAGTGAAGTCAACGTGTCCTGGTGTATCAATAATATTAAAACGATGTTTCAAACTTTCGTTTGTTTTATCGTAAGTTGGAATCCAAAAAGTTGTAACAGCAGCAGAAGTAATTGTGATACCTCTTTCTCTCTCCTGCTCCATCCAGTCCATAGTAGCTTCACCTTCGTGAACCTCTCCAATTTTATGTGAAAGCCCTGTATAAAAAAGAACTCTTTCTGATACAGTTGTTTTACCCGCATCAATGTGGGCAATAATTCCGATATTTCGGACTTTTTCTAGTGGGTAATCTCTACTCATAATATTTTAATTATAATTTTA
>JAHJLO010000121.1 GCA_018821685.1 Patescibacteria group bacterium | reverse complement strand
CCAGCCTGGCGGCGGCCGACTTCAACGGAAACGCCCGCCTCCTGCTGGACGGCCATCCCACGGGAATCTGGGTGTTCCGGCTGCGCGACGACGGCCTGGTCGAGTAACCACCTGGCGCAGGGAATGGGCGGGGGCGTGAACGCGAACGGGCGCAGGGAATGGGGGCCGGGTCAATTGAGGAAGGATCATCGAAACTGCACGCATGCTCGAAAACACCTTGTGCAATGCGGGTTACTGAAGACAGGTTAGTTGAAGTTGGCAATTGTTGCCAGTGATTTTTTCTGTCTTTTTCAAAGAGAAGCGGGGGCCGCGTCAACAGGTGAAACGCCGTCTTGCAGGTGAGCCGGGAGAAGGTGGGCATAAATTTCCGTGGTCGCCGTCGACGAGTGACCCAAGATTTTGGCGACCACCGCAAGCTGGGTGCCCGCCTGCACGGCCCATGATGCGAAGGTGTGCCCAGACGTGGGCGGTCAGTTGCTTGCCGATGGGGGTCTGGAGGGCTCGCAGGGCCTCGGCGAAACTGTTCCTGTGCTGGGAAACACTAGAGCGGTGCCGACGCCCTGCGGGACCATTCCCAGGGCCTTCTCTGCGGTATGCGACATGGGGATGATGCGAGACTTCCCGGATTTTGGGGTCGTCAGGCCGCCCACGGGCGCAAGTTGTCGTTCCACATGGATGAGTCGACGACGGAAGTCGATGTCTCGCCATTGCAGACCGCACAACTCGCCGATCCGCATCCCCGTGCCCAGTGCGAAGAGGAAGATCGGCCGCTGGGATTCCGGCAGCAGGTAGAGCGCCCGTCTTGCCTCGTCGGGTTCGAGGAAGAGCAGCCGCTGGGAGGTGGGGCGCTTCGGTGGGTTCCATCTGGACAAAAGAAAGTACATATTCCGACCATCACCGGTGCCCCCTGGCCCAGGCTCGACTCACCCCCAACCCTCACAAACTGAGAAAGTCATTCCTTCGAAGCCGCGAGGCTGACGCTTTTTATCATGAGCCGCTCGATCGACCATGTGGGGGGAACGATAACACTTTCACCTCTGGTCTGGCCCTGCGCAACCGAACCAATAAGCCAGGAGAGCCCGTCCATCTGTCCGGCGCCGCGCGTGTCCTTTCGAACACCTTTTTGTTCCAGTGCCTCCGTGCGGATTGGAATGACCGTCGAAAGCAGCAGATATGTATCCAGTCCAAACGGCGGCACAACCTGAAATTTAACAGACACAAGAGGAATGGTTTCAGGCATTTGTTGCACACCGGAGGAGTTTACCGACGGTAAAAAGTTCTCAGCATTTCCCTGGCTCGACAACGGAAAGAGTAACTTGCTGTTTCCGTGCTTATCAATTGCAAAGACATACACATACCTGCGCGTGATGCTCTTTTGTAGTGCCTGTTTCTCAGCGACCAGCACAGGTGAATACCACTCGTTTTCCAAAAAAGGGCCCTTCATTGAAACCGTTTGGGTCGTGAGGGATTGAAAAGCCAGCCGGTACGGAAATGCGCCGTTATCCGCAGGCGCGCGTAAAAGCAGCCACCCCCGGATTCGATTCAGACCCTTTGCCAGATCCACCAACGACTGTGACGCGATCTCGAAGGACATTTCATCGGTACCATTCTCCAATGGAACCGGATCAGTGACATCAGGAAGGAAGTCCAAGAGATCGGTTGCATCAGCGCGCACCGCGGACTCTAAAATCGGCATGCAGCGTCTCGACCAGAAGTATTCCACGCTGGAGGATGTCGACCGTCCAACCAGACAATAATCCGCCACAGTTTCGTTATCCTGAATCTGGAATCCTTCCTCGCCGAGCATCGTTTCCAACGTTTGAGCATGAAGCGCGGAAGTGGGTATTTCCATATACAGGCTGCAATTGGTGTGGCACTTGGCACGAATCATCGAACTCAAGTCGGCGTCCTGTATCTCTTTGCCGACCCGCGATTCTCCGTTTCCCGAGATAATACGCCATCCGGTCGCCTCATCCCAGGCCAAAATCAACGATGCCATCGAGGTCTCCGATGGATCGACCCAGCGTGCCCCGACTTTTTCACAGACACTTTTTACCCTCCGTACGGTTTGGTAAATCACATCCAATGATAAAGTCGACTTGGAAACGGAAAGAGACATCACGTTTTCGGTCGGCACTTTCCAATTGACTATCTTGAACAGATCGCCTTCTCGGATTGGTTCGTGACTTGCCGGCTCTCGAACGGTCCAGGAATAAGTCAAAGTGGTTTCAGTCACACGCAAGCGGATGCTCGACCGATTCCCGGTTCCTTCGAAAATGGTACCCACGCCGACGCCCAGGGAGGTTCCGCCCTGAATTTTAAACCTCTTTTGTTCAGACCACATGACGGGAAACACCATCTCGCCAGTCGCCCCCCCTGCCTTGATGTCCGCGAATAATGGCTTTTCCCGGCGCTCCGACGGTCCTGCGATACTCGGTGACTGACGTCCCTTGACGCTCATAATCGCTTGAACCCGCAAATAAATGGAATTAGCTGAAGCTGTGACAGGCATTTCCGCCAGGACCCGGCTCAGCGCCAGACTGAATGCCCCGCGATTTTCATCTTGTGCCTCTGCAGCGATTTGATCATTTCTGGTAGCGGTAATCAACAGCAACCGTTTTTCGGGCTCCTTATCATAAGAATCGGCAGAATCGCCACTCATCATTGGCAACATTCTTAAGTTGCCTTGAACGCGCTGTCCCCGAAGAATGGAACCGGAATGACAACTGTCAACGATGACGGTCAGGAAAACGCCTTTGTCTAATATTTTATTGAAGTATCGAGCCAGTTCTTTATCGCGTATGTCAGGCGCACCCAAAATGGCGTCCGCAGGAACCCACGTTTCGTCAAGTTTATCAGTCTCGAGGGACTTGCTGTTCTGCACCTGAGAGCCGTGTCCGGCATAGTACACAAACACAACCTCTCCTGCTTTGGCCCGGGTGGCGAGATCCTCCAGGGCATGTAAAATATTTTCCCGAGTCGCTTTTTTATTGAGCAGACAAGTTACATTGTCCGGGTTGAAGCCAAAGCGCCCCACGAGCAATTGCCTCATGACCTTTACGTCGTTGACAGCTCCCTTCAGATTGGTCCATTTGCGGTTGCTTGAGTTGGCCCCTCTTTTTTCCTCTCCTCCATCGTACACGTTGATGCCGATGAGAAGGGCTCGTCGTGTAGCACTGCCCAATTCAGGAACAGGGACATTCATCAGTGGAAGCAGGTCTTCTTCACTCCCTCGTGCCAAATTTTTGGATGCTCTGGAGGGGTTGCGACAAGACGGAAACCAAAGAAAAAATGGTAAGAAAACGAGTGCAGCGAGCCATTGATTTTTCATCTTGTGGATCCCCTTTCAATTCTAAAAAAGCAATTTCGTCAGGAACGAACGAAGGTCAATGAATGGAGATATTATTCGCGATTGAGGGTCCATTTATAATCGCCGTATGCTTCGCAATCGAAATACCGGGGGCCCCACGTCTCCACCTCTCCGGTATCAAAATCAGCTCTCGCATAAAGCTTGGTTTTTCCGATGAGGGCGGAAACTTCAATATCACCAAATTGAGGAACCAATGCCGAATAATCATCATCAACAAAAATCTGAATCTTGAGCGGGGTACGATTATCTACGGCGATATCGCAGGTTCTTGAGGTTCCACCCTCACGCCCCGCACTCTTAGCTGCTGACGGTGCGATTTTTTTGCTTTCAACACCCTGGACATTTTTTTCTTGTCCTGGTTTCATCTCGGGCGCTCCCTCTTGGGCGCCTCGAACAGATACGTCACTAACGGATTCGACTTTGCCTTGGCTGGGCGTCTGCGTGTTTTTTGCAGACTGAGAGCAACCCGCCAAATTGGCCATGACAAATGCAGATGTAAACACGATTGCAAACAAAGTTTTCATGAAACACTCCTTACGTGAGAATAGACACAATCACAATGGTTGATGTCACCAAAAATTCAATGCAAAAACCAAAAAAAAAGAATATTCTGGCTGATTTTCATTGTCAAGCCTCAATGTCGAAAAAGATAGAAAACGAAGTTGCATTAATGTTGTGGAGGTGGCAGCCTATTCCTCAGGCATTTTACCAAATGCCCCAATTGAGTTCCAAACTGAATTGATTCGAGGAGCAATCATTATGCTGAATCAAATACTCAATTTTCGAGTCATATTCACCTTGTTTTTGCTGTCGGGAACGGGTTGCGATAACACCAAGAACAATTCGCCATCGCGCTGCGAAGGGAACTTTTTGGTGTTCCCCGACGGTTCGACGATGGACTGCGCTTTACAGGAATCCTTCTGCGAGATCGGGGCTGGTGGAGAGGCGCAGTGTACCTCGGTGGAAGGCGGTGGCCCAATCAATCCGAATGGTACGCCTCGTTTTCTGGTACTCCCTCTCGATTACGACGCGAGGGTGGTCAACGGTTGGTACTATAACTTCGCAGGCAACGGAGCCGGGCTCAAGCACAATGCCATCGACTTCGAAGCCCCCGTTGGTACCCCTGTATATGCAGCCTGCAGCGGGGTTGCCATGACTTCATCCCAATATTCCAGAGATCCCCCTAATCGTGGATATGGCAAATTCATTCAGGTACGCTGCGACACAACGAATCCTTCCGGAGCGAATTACCACCTGCTCTACGGTCATGTCTCCTCTGCGATGCCTACTATAAAGTCGTACTCGGAAGCTCTGAGAGGAAACCAAATCTACACCGATTGGACCCCGGTAGTGCAGGGCGATTTGATCGGACACAGCGGAAAGGAAGACACGACCTGGGCTCATCTGCATTTCGAAGTTCAGCAAGGTTCCTATTGCGGCCCTGCGGTTGACCCCTATGACATCTTCGCAACCACCACATCGGCAAGCAACAGTGCAGAGCAGGAGTATCCGCCAGTAGGGTCAAGATATGACGGCTGTGGCCCGAATTATCTTTGGACGACCTGCCCGCCGGAAACCGCCCAAGTCAGCACCTGCCCTGTTGGTTACGAATACATCTGCGGATCGGAAGTGGGCATGGTTGATGACACTTTGTACCGGTACTGCCCTGGTGGTTCCTATGTGTTTTACGAAGCTTGTGCGCATGGCTGTGAGGTTCTTGCCGGTGACCAGGACGACTACTGCGCCGAGGAGCCGACCTGCCCTGACGGCAACGGCCTGTACTGTGGCGAATCCGTGGGCCTCACTGCAGGAACCCTCTACAACTGTTACACTGGAATATTTTCGACGAATCAAGTCTGTGCCTACGGTTGCGAGGTAATGCCTGCTGGAGAGAATGATCGCTGCGCAAGCGAGTCGTGCACTGCCACGGACTACTGGAACCCCGCAACTGACACCGAAACAGACAGCACCGGGCAGCAGGCTGCTGCGACAGCCAACGTATCCATTCGGGCGGAGGTTCGTCAAAGTGGTGCGGGGCTGGAGGTTCGTGCATGCAAGGTCGGCAGTACCTTCGAGCAGAATGTGTATTTCAGCGTCTACGACGCTGCGACCACCACGACGTGCGGTGTGACGGTTTCCTCCTGGTCGGCGGTCGGGCAGGAATGTACCGAATGGGTCGGACTCAATAACGATACGGGGTACTCCGAAGGCCAGGTCTTCGGCGGCATCTGGCAATTGGTTTCACCTGCGACCTCGGCCGGAGACTGGTCCAACAGTACAAACTGTTCCGTTTCCGGAAATCCAACCGGCACCTGTTGGAACGGCATTGGTCTGACGTTGACGCGCACCTGCCTGTAGTCAGGAGAACCCTGATATGACCGAATCAACTATTTTCAGCAGCGAGAATGTCTGGATAGTTTTTTCCGGGGTAGCAAACCACTTGCTTCCAGAACCACCATCGGATGAGAAAACGACCACCTTGAATCCGAGAGCCTTGCTGATACGACGACAGTTGCGGGAGCTTCGAGCAGTCCTCTTTAAATTAGTGAATAATAACAAGAGTATACAAGATTTTTCCGAACACATTGTACCCGCGCTCGACCCTTCCGTCGTGGGGTTCGTTCAGTCTCTATGGAAGACCCCCAACGACTTGCTGGAACCAGTGGCAAAGGATTATCGCGAATACCAGTCCACGCCGTCGATTCGTGGCGGTGACGCATATTACGATCCTTCCACGGGTCAATATGACGACGAATACTACGAAAGCAGCGCGCGTCTGGATCGGCTACGGTCTGAGAGATACGATGCATATCGCGAAGGTCTAACCGTGTTGGCGGAATTGGTATGCCCCGAGATATTGAATCTCGCCCGGTTGGAATAATGGAATAATCCAAGAAGAAGGAAAGAAATGAATCAACTTGGAAGCCAAGTCAAGACCTTGAGCGGGTCGATAATTCCGACGGTCGTGTTTTTCATTGGACTTGCGCTGTTTGTACCACCTGATGCGCAGGCCCAGACGCCGGCCAAGGTTCCTGAAAAATCCAACACCACCACGAAAGAAGCGCAACTGAAAGAGGCGGAGAAACTCAGTGAAAAAGTCGTGTTGCTTTACCGGGATGGCCATTACGATGAAGCGATTCCGTTGGCTCAGAAGGCGTTGGAACTGCGAGAAAAGGCGCTTGGCCCCAACCACACCGACGTCGCTAGCTCGCTGAACAACCTCGCAATGCTCTACAAGGAAAAAGCAGATTACACACGGACGGAAACCCTGCTTCTTCGCGCACTTGCCATCTGGGAGAAGGCCAAAGTTCCAGACCCCACCAGTGTCGCTCTGTCGCTCAACAACCTCGCATTGCTGTACGCCGAAAAAACAGATTACGCCCGCGCAGAACCTTTGTACCTTCGCGCACTTGCCATCCTTGAAAAGGCTCTCGGGGCAGACCACCCTGGTGTTGCAAGGTTGATCACCAATCTTGCATCGCTTTACGATTCCAAAGGCGATTATTCTAAGGCGGAACCCTTGCTCATTCGCGCACTTGCCATCTGGGAGAAGGCCAAGGGGCCAGAACACCCGGATGTTGCCTTATCACTCAACATTCTCGGGAGGTTGTACGCTAATAAGGGCGATTACACGAGCGCGGAACCCCTGTTTATTCGTGCCCTTGCCATCCTTGAAAAGGCTCTCGATCCAAACCACCCAAGTGTCGCCATGTCGCTCAACATCCTCGGAAATTTGTACATAAAAAAAGGCGATTACACTCGTGCAGAAACCCTGCTGATTCGTGCGCTCTTCATCAAAGAAAAAGTGCTTGGACCCGACCATATCAGTGTCGGCAATTCGCTCAACAACATCGCATCTCTTTACGAAACCAAAGGCGATTACACTCGTGCAGAACCTCTGTACCTTCGTGCGCTCTTGATTGCTGAAAAAGCGCTTGGAGCCGACCACCCGGATCTGGCCGCCTTGCTGAACAACCTCGCAGGCCTGTATAAATCCAAAGGGGACTACGCCCGTGCGGAACCCCTGTACGTTCGTGCTCTTTCCATCGATGAGAAAGCGCTTGGCCCTGACCACCCGGATGTGGCGACCACGCTGAACAACCTCGCAGCGTTGTACGACTCCAAAGCCTATTACACCCGCGCGGAACCGCTGTACGTTCGGGCGTTGGCGATTTGGGAAAAGGCGCTGGGTCCGAACCATCCGGATGTGGCGACCACGCTCAACAACCTCGCGTTGCTGTACGCAAACAATGGCGATTACACCCGCGCGGAACCCCTGTACGTTCGGGCGTTGGCGATAAGAGAAAAGGCCCTGGGGCCGGACCATCCGGATGTGGCGACCTCACTGAATAACATTGCATCTCTTTACGAAACCAAAGGCGATTACGCACGCGCGGAACCATTATACGTGCGTGCGCTTGCCATTGATGAAAAATCACATGGCCCCGACCACCCCAATGTGGCGACCTCGTGCCGCAATTTGGGTGTGTTGTATCTGGCCACTGGCAAAACAGAAGCGGCTACTGCACTAACCATCCGGGCCAACCTGATCTCCGAAAACGTTCTCGGGCACATCATCCGTGGCGGTACCGAACGCCAGATGTTGGCCTATTCACGAAGTATTCAATATGAGGTCGACTACACCCTCTCACTGCATCTGCAGTATGCCTCACTAAGCCCGGCAGCACGAGAAATGGCGCTGCTCATTGTCCTGCAGCGCAAGGCTCGCGTGCTCGATGCTCAGTCCCAGCTCCTCGCAGCGCTCCGCCGTCACCTCACCGCAGCGGATCAGAAGATCCTCGACGAACTGACCTCGGTGCGCCAGATGCTCTCCGCCGCCGTGCTCGGCAGTCCGTGGCCCAACGAGTCCCTCGCCGACTACGAAAAGCGCAAGACGGACCTGCGAGAGCAGGCCGAGAAACTTGAAGAGAAGCTAGGAGAGCGTGCTTCCCAACTCAAGGAGGTTGCCCGCAAAGTCACTCTGCAAGCCGTGCGCCAAACCATTCCGACCGATAGCGTCCTGCTGGAGTTTGCCCACTACAAACCGTTTGATGCAAAGACGGGCGAGTACGGTGAGCCGCGCTACGCCGCTTATGGGATGACGAAGAGCGGCATCTTCCACGCGGACCTGGGTCCCGTGGCGCCCATCGATGCGGCCGTCGCAGACCTGCGAAACGCATTGGCGGATTCGAGCGCAAGCGAGGCGAAGGTGCAGCGGCTCGCTCACCGGCTGTACCGGCTGGTCCTGCAGCCCATGGAGAAGCACTTCGCTTCCGCAAAACACCTGCTGATCTCTCCCGACGGACAGTTGTCGCTGGTGCCCTTCAGCGTGCTCGTGAATGGGAAGAAGCGGTACCTGATCGAGGATCACGTCGTCACCCAGCTCACGACGGGCCGGGACCTGCTGCGCGACGGCCGCAAAGTCCCCGCCCGCAGTGGCCCCGTCGTCCTGGTCAACCCGCAGTTCTCCATCAAATCGCCCGGCGCGGCGGTCGCCGATCCGGGTAACGACGCCAAAGGCCCCTGCGGGGGCCGGGACTGGGGTGAACTGCCCCACACAGCCGACGAAGGCAAGATCGTGGCCTCCCGGCTTCGCGACACCCGCCTGCTGCAGGGCATGGGCGCCACCGAAGAGGCGCTGAAGAAACTCCGAGGCCCGCAGTTGCTGCATGTGGCGACGCACGGGTGCTTCCCGAAGGTGGACACGGAGACGCACCGCCCCGAGGCCATGAAACGGGGCATTTCCCCGGAACGCTCCAATGCGCCCTCGCCGCCGGGCGAGACGCTGATCAACACGGGCCTGCTGCTGGCGGGCGCGAACCACCACAAGAGCCCCGGAGGTTCTGGAGACGGAGTGCTCACGGCGCTGGAGGCGGGCTCGCTGGATCTCTGGGGCACCCAACTCGTGGTGCTGTCGGCATGCGGCACGGGGCTGGGGGACGTCAAGAGCGGTGAAGGCGTCTACGGTCTTCAGCGATCGATGATGCTCGCAGGGGCCGAGACAGTGGTGATGAGCCTGTGGTCGGTGGACGACCAGGCCACTCGGGACCTGATGGTGGAGTACTACTGGCGGCTGAGCCAGGGCGAGGGCCGCTCGGAGGCGATGCGTTCAACGCAGTTGATGATGCTCAAGCGCCCAAACCAGCGGCATCCGTTTCACTGGGCCGCGTTCATCGTGAGCGGCAACTGGCGCCCGATGCCGGTGACCACCGGGTTTGTGCGGGAACCCCCGAAAACGCACCTGGCCCCCCGCGGCTGCACCTGCCGCGCGGCTGAAAACACGACGGGGCTAAACTCCCGCTTCAGTTGGGCGCTGGTGTTCTTGGCGGGAGTGTGGTGGTTCAAGCGAAGGCGTCACTCAATCGTTTTCTAGTGTTATGGAAAAGGCGAAAAAATGATGAACAAAAAAAAGACTCTTGGATCTCTGATGCAACTACTGCTCCTGGCAACATCATTGCTTTGGCCGCTCCTCCTCCACGCCCAGAAGCCTAATACAAGTCCACCCAGACCTGTGAAAACCACGAAAGAAGCGCAACTGAAAGAGGCGGAGCAACTGAACGAAAAGGTCGTTGAACTATATCAAGAAGGGAAATATGACGAAGCAATTCATTTGGCCAAAAAAGCACTGGAACTGCTAGAAAAGGCGCTGGGTCCCGACCACCCGGATGTGGCCATCTCGCTGAACAACCTTGCAGCGCTTTACAGATCCAAAGCCGATTACACCCGCGCGGAACCCCTGTACGTTCGGGCGTTGGCGATAAGAGAAAAGGCGCTGGGGCCCGACCACCCGGATGTGGCGACCTCGCTGAACAACCTCGCATTTCTTTACAAATCCAAAGGGGATTACACCCGCGCGGAACCCCTGTACGTTCGGGCGTTGGCGATTTGGGAAAAGGCGCTGGGGCCCGACCACCCGGATGTGGCGACCTCGCTGAACAACCTTGCAAGCCTTTACTACTCCAAAGCCGATTACACCCGCGCGGAACCCCTGTACGTTCGGGCGTTGGCGATAAGAGAAAAGGCGCTGGGTCCCGACCACCCTTATGTGGCGACCTCGAGCCGTAATCTTGGTGCCTTGTATCTGGCCACTGGCAAAACAGATGAGGCAACTGCCCTAACCATCCGGGCGAACCGGATCTCAGAAGACGTACTCGGGAAAATCCTGCGTGGCGGTACTGAACGCCAGATGCTGGCCTATTCACGGAATATTCAATATGAGGTCGACCGCACCCTCTCACTGCATCTGCAGTATGCGCCACAAAACCAAGCCGCCCGGGACACGGCCCTGCTTTTAATCCTCCAACGCAAGGCACGCGTGCTCGATGCCCAGTCGAACCTCTTGGCCGCCTTGCGCCGGAACCTGACTCCCGGGAACCAGAAACTACTGGACGAGTTGACCTCGGTGCGCCAAATGCTCTCAGCCGCCGTGCTCGGTAGTCCAGGGCCCAACGAGTCCCTCACCGACTACGAAAAGCGCAAGAAGGCCCTGCGAGAGCAGGCCGAGAAGTTAGAGGAGCAACTAGGAGAGCGGGGAGCCCAACTCAAGGAGGTTGCCCGCACAGTCACTTTACAGGCCGTACGGCAGGCAATCCCCGCGGATGGAGTCCTGATCGAGTTCGCCCACTACAAGCCATTCGACGCGAAGACGGGCAAGGACGGTGAACCACGGTACGCAGCCTACGGGATGACGAAGCACGGCATCTTCCACGCCGACCTCGGCCCTGCCGCGCCCATCGATGCGGCAGTCGCCGACCTGCGCAATGCCCTCGCGGATTCGAGCGCAAGCGAGGCGAAGGTGCAGCGGCTCGCTCACCGGCTGTATCGACTTGTGCTGCAGCCCATGGAAAAACACTTCACTTCCGCAAAACACCTGCTGATCTCACCCGACGGACAGTTGTCGCTGGTGCCCTTCGGTGTGCTCGTGGATGCGAAAAAACGGTACCTGATCCAGGACCACGTCGTCACCCAGCTCACGACGGGCCGGGACCTGTTGCGCGAGAGCCGCAAGGTCTCTGCCCGCAGCGGCCCCGTCGTCCTGGTCAACCCGCAGTTCACGGTCAAGGGGACGACGGGTACGGCAAACGCCGATGCGGGGAGCGCCGTCAAGGGCCCCTGCGGCGGCCGTGACTGGAGCGAATTGCTCCACACGGCCGACGAGGGGAAGGTCGTGGCTTCCCGGCTGCGCGCGGCCCGGTTGTTGCAGGGCCTGGGCGCCACGGAGGAGGCGTTGAAGGGGAT
>JAHJLO010000112.1 GCA_018821685.1 Patescibacteria group bacterium | reverse complement strand
TGTTGTTTTTGCTTTATATTTTTTAGCTCCTATATATGTACCTATAGGATTGGCTTTGGCTTGTTGGACTGTTTGGCGTAATTATAAAAGATTTTTGTTTAGGACTAGCCAAGATAGAATATTGCTTGAAATAAAAGTTCCAAAGGAAATAACCAAAACACCCCTAGCCATGGAATTATTTTTGAATTCTATCCATCAGCCAGGAGGGGAAGGAAGTTGGTACGATAGAAATTTTTTAGGAAAGAGTCGAACTTGGTTTTCGCTAGAACTTGTTTCAATAGAAGGATTGGTAAAGTTTTTTATTTGGACAGAAAAAAAATTCAAACCACTTTTAGAGGCTCAAATGTATGCTCAATATCCTGAAGTTGAAATTTACGAAGTTCCTGATTATACAAAATCAGTTTCTCTCGATTTAAATAATCAAGCTATGTGGGGGAATGAGTTTATTCTCACAAAAGATGATCCTAATCCAATTAAAACTTACGTTGACTATGGTTTAGACAAGGTTGGTTTAAAAAGTGAAGAGATTACAGACCCGATAACTCCTGTGATAGAATTTTTAGGTTCAATTGGGAAAGGAGAACAACTTTGGATTCAAATTCTTGTTAGAGCTCATAAGAAAAATTTCAAAGAGGAATTAAGTTGGTCAAAAAGAATTTCTGAATTAAAATGGTCTGGAGACGATTACGACTGGACAAAAAAAGCTAAAGAGGAAAAGAAAAAACTTTTAGAAGAGTTAAAGCCCGACGATGAAAAACCAATGAGACCTCCGACAAAAGTGGAATCTGAAATAATTGAATCCCTTGAGAGAAATATAACAAAATTAGGTTTTGATTGTGGAATCAGAGGCATTTACTTAACAGATAAGGATAAATTCAATCCAATTAATATTACCGGTATGACGGGGACATTTAAACAATATAACTCCGCGCATTTAAATGGTTTTAGACCTAATCGGGTAACTGGTTTTTATTATCCTTGGCAGGATTACAAAAATTACCGATTAAACAAACTCAAGGAGGATTTATTTAATGATTATAAAAGGAGAGCTTATTTTTATTATCCGAATACGTCAGATAAACAGTTTGTTTTAAGTTCCGAAGAATTAGCCACTATTTTCCATCTTCCAGGAGGAGTTTCTAGAACGCCTACATTTAATCGAATTGAATCAAAGAAATCAGAACCACCGCAGAATTTACCGTTTTAGTTTTTAGACTATGATTTTTTTAACGGCTCAATTCGTTGAGCCGTTCAAAAAATCATAGTCTAAAATAAAAAATATGAACATTAATTTTAAAAATTATAATCCTAGAAATTTTAGATTGTCAGCCTTAAAATTTTCAATTGTTGAAAGGAATTTTTTTGAGGGTGGAAAAAAAATATCTTTGAGAAAATTAGGAATGATATCTGTGCTTGTTTTCATGGTTTATTTTCTTTTTGTAGCTTCTCCGTTTAGTTTCCCCGTGGGAGGAACTATCGAAATAGGAGAAGGGTTATCAACTCAAGAAATTGCTAAAGAACTTAAAGAGAGCAAATTTATTAAATCTGAGCTTTTATTTGAGGTAATAATTCGAGTTTTTAGAGGAAATAATGGTGTAATATCTGGGGACTATTTTTTTGAAAGAAGAAAAAACTTATTCTCTATTACTTATAGAATGGCAAAAGGAGTCTTTGGTGTGACGCCTGTTAGGGTCACTATCCAAGAAGGGCTTACTGTTAATGAAATCTCTGTTATTTTGGTTGAGAAATTTCCGAAGTTTGACGTAGAAACTTTTAAAAAAGAAGGTGAAAAATTCGAGGGATATCTTTTCCCTGATACTTATTATTTTTTGCCCAACGTTAAACCTTCTAGCGTTATAAAAGCTATGAAAAATAATTTTGATGAGAGAGTCCTTGGGGTTAAGAATCAAATTGATGCTTCTGGATATTCTCTTCACGAAATAATCACAATGGCTTCTATTCTTGAAGAAGAAGGAATTACTTTTCAGGATAGAAAAATGATGTCGGGTGTCCTTTGGAATAGAATTAATATAGGCATGCCTTTACAAGTTGATGCTGTTTTTCCTTATATAATAGGAAAAAATACCTACGAAATTGATTTAGAAGATTTAAAAAATGAGTCTCTTTATAATACTTATATGTACAAAGGACTTCCTCCTGGACCTATTACTAATCCCGGTTTTAACTCAATTGTTGCAGCTTTGGAGCCTATAGAGCATAATTATTTATATTACCTTTCTGATAAGCAATATAATACTTATTATGCAGAGGATTTTGAAGAACATAAGCAGAATAGAATACTTTATTTAGATAAATAAAGTATTCTATTCTG
>JAHJLO010000111.1 GCA_018821685.1 Patescibacteria group bacterium | reverse complement strand
TTTATTTATTTCCTCGTAGGAAATCTTGGTAATCCATTTCCTTTTTACCTTCTGGTAAAACTCGGGTAATTATAAACTCTCCAGCTTCTAATTTTGCATCTTTTATGATGACTCTAATTTTTCTTTGTCCGTTCTTCGAAGTAGAATTAGGAGTATTATTTTTTTTTATAAAAAAGTGAGGTTTATAATTTTGAAGAGCTTGTATTTTCCGATAATTTTTTTCAGGATTATCATTTAAATCAATAACAGCTTCTTCTTTTTCTATTTTATCAATATAAGTTGCTTCATCGTGATTTTGCTCTTGTGGAGTTATTTTTCCATCAACCCAAAGTGGAATTGTTTCTGTAAGCATCTCTCCACCAATTTCTGCTAGCATATTTTCAAGTTCGCTTATTTTTGGAGGCCAATTTGGTATATCCAATTCTTTTTGCATTAATATTGGTCCGTGATCCATTCCGGCATCCATTAACATAATTGTCATTCCAGTTTTGTCTTCTGTCAGAATAGCTGATTGCATCGGTGAGGCTCCTCGCAGTCGAGGGAGTAGGGAAGGATGAACGTTAATGGTTTCATGCTTTGGTATATCGAGAACAGCTTGAGGGATAATTTTACCGTAGGATGCTACGATGAATAAATCCCATTCTGTTTCTTTTAATTTATTTAAAAATTCTTCGTCCTTGAGTTTTGTCGGTTGGAGAACATTTATTCCATTTTCTTTAGCCCAAATTTTTGTTGGAGGTGAGGTAAGAACAAGTTTCCTCCCCTGTGGTTTATCTGGGGTAGTTACGACAAGTGACGGCATAAAACCTTCTTTTTTTAATTTTTCCAATATTTTTACTGAGAATTCCGGTGTTCCAAAAAATGTTATGTTTAGTTTTTTCATGTTTATTTTTCTTCTTGTTGCAAGTCTTTTGCTTTATCAATAAATAATATACCGTTTAAATGATCTGTTTCGTGTTGAAATATTTGTGCTAATAAACCACCCGCTCCTCTTGTAAATTTTTTACCGTTTTCGTCGTAGGCTACAATATTACAGTTGGTTGAACGTTTTACTTTCCCGTAAATTCCCTTAACACTTAAACATCCTTCCTCCATCCATTCGGTTTTCTTAGACAGCTTTGTTATTTCTGGATTTATATAAATTGTATGGATAGTTTTTTCATCACCAGATATCTTTTCAGATATTATAAATAATCTAAGAGGCTCTCCCACTTGAGGAGCTGCTAGAGCTGCACCGTTTTCTTGTTTCTCTAAAATCTTTTTCATATCGGCAATCAGCTTTTTTATTTTTGCAGAAGAAATGTCTTCCAGGTCAATTTCCTGCGCTTTTTCTCTTAAAATAGGATTTTCTTTTTGGAGTATTTCCATGTAGACAGTATAGATTAAAAGTTGGAAAATATAAAGTGTTTCGTTGACTTCCCTGGTGGTCTTAACTAGAATAGAGAATAGAGATGTGTTTAACTAAGATATTTTCTAAATTTTAGGAGGGAATCATATGAGTGGAAAAGTAAAAATAATAACATTTGATATTATCGCAGGAACAACAATTGCGGATTTTTTAGAGACGGTGGCTATCCATAATAGCAATGCCTCTCCTGTGAAGATTTCTTTTCTTTTGATTTGGAGTCCTTCTTCTTTGGACTATTTTTTTGAAGGAGCTTTGGGATGTGAGTTTTCTTTGAGGGAGCTTGCTCCTTTTCCGATTTGTATCAAAAAACTACTGGAAGGAGAGTCTGCATTTTTGTATAATCTTGATAGTTGCCATGTTTTACCGGATGCTAAGATTTTCAAAAAAGAGTAGAGAGGAGTTTTTGCGTAGTTAAAAGGTGCTGTTTTTGCAGCACCTTTTTTTATTGGTTTTTTGAAATCTAGAAGTAGGAGTTTTTTCATAATCAGGTTCTAATTTTTGGATTTTAAAAAAATGGTCGGTTCGATAAATCGAACCGACCATTGCTATGAGAAAGAAATTTCTCTTTAGAGGGGAATTATGTAACGGCCCTCTTTTTTTTTAAGCACACTTTTTTCTTCTAATGATTTCAAGACCCGGATGAGTTGGATAGGGCCTATATAAGAGAAATGTTTTGTGATTGCTTTTTGGATATCAATCTTTTCCATTTCAGTTCC
>JAHJLO010000110.1 GCA_018821685.1 Patescibacteria group bacterium | reverse complement strand
TAAATTAGTTCCTGTTACCTTAACGTCAGCAGGTATCGCTGGATTTATTCTTTCTATCGGTATGGCAGTAGATGCCAACGTTCTTGTGTTTGAAAGAATTAAAGAAGAATTAAAGGGAGGAAGAGATATTCAATCTTCAATTAAAGAAGGTTTTTCAAGAGCTTGGCTTTCAATCCGTGATTCAAATATTTCAAGTATTATTACTGCAATTATTTTGTTCTGGTTCGGAACATCTCTTGTTCAGGGGTTTGCCTTAACGTTTGGAATTGGAGTTTTGATCAGTATGTTTACAGCATTGACTGTAACAAGAACCTTATTACTTGCAGTTATTCCTAATCACGAAGGAAAGGTATTAAAGTTTTTATTTAATAGTGGAATAAGTAAATAAATTTATGTTCGTAATCAAATATAGAAAAATATTTTATACAATCTCAGGATTGCTTGTGGGAGCCTCAATTTTTGCCATTGCTTTTTATGGTCTTAATTTTGGAATCGATTTTACAGGTGGGGCTATTACAGAAATAGCTTATCCTGAAGAAGTTGTTGAATTGGATGCTCTTAGAGAAAATCTTGATCAATTAGAATTAGGAAATTATACAATTCAAAAAGCTGGAGAAAATGGAGTTATTTTAAGGACGAAGGATTTAACCGAAACAGAAAGACTTTCTGTTATGGGTTCTTTGTCACAAAATGGGACAGTTCAGATAGAAGAAAAAAGATTTAACTCAATTGGTCCTGTTATTGGAGAAGAATTAAAAAGTAAAGCTGGTTGGGCAATGATGCTCGTAATTATCTCTATTATTTTATTTGTGGCTTTTGCTTTTAGAAAAGTTTCAGAATTAGGGAAAGAATCAGTTTCTTCTTGGAAGTATGGATTAGTTGCTATCTTAGCTCTAGTTCACGACATTATTATTCCTACAGGAGTTTTTGTTTATCTAGGAAGTTTTATTATTGACTATCAAATTGATATTCTTTTTGTAACAGCTTTATTGGCAATTCTTGGATTTTCCGTTAATGATACTATTGTTGTATTCGACAGGGTGAGAGAAAATCTAAAAGATTCAAAAGGGGAGAGTTTTGAAGAGACAGTAGGGAAGAGTCTTAAACAAACTTTTACTCGTTCTATAAATACTTCTTTAACTACTTTACTTGTATTGGTATTCCTATTCGTCTTTGGGGGAGATACTACTAAACATTTTGCTTTAGTACTTTCAATCGGTGTGGTTGTGGGAACTTACTCTTCTATTTTCTTGGCGAGCCCTATGCTGGTTACGATTCAGAAGTTCCAGAACAAATAAAAATTTAAAAATTTTTAAAGCGGAACCCGAAGGGTTCCGCTTTTTGAATTTAATTTCTAGAATCGCCAGAATTTTTTTCTGGCATTCCCACCTAAGATGTAAGAGAGAATTCTCAGGGTTAAAAACAATATCCCCAATCCAAATACTACTGATATTGGAGATAGCAAAAAAAGTTGCCAAATTTTTAATTGCGATACTGTCAGATTCATCCACTGGATAAATCCTGTATCAATAGCGCCTAAGAAGTTAAAAATTATTGTTAAAAAAATTCCTCCCATAAGACAAATTAGTCCTGCGATTAGAGTATTTTTTAAACCTTTTTTTCTGTCTACTTGATTTTTCATGGTTTATTTTCCCTTATTTAAAATTGAAGGTACGAGGATCAACTATGCAGATTATACGTTGATAATAAGATATTGTCAATAGCTTAATTTATTAAATTTAAAAAATTTTGTATGTAGGATTTTTCATTTTAAAAAATAAAAAAGACCCATTCGCTTATTTTCTACGAATGGGTCTCTTGGACTATTGATTATACTGGAATCTTCTTTGACCCTTTTGCTTTTTGAAGATTAAAAATTCTAATTTTCATTACTTCTGGCGATGTCGTCGTAAGTAAAAATTGAGCGCCTTTAGTGTGTTGAATAATTATCTCCGACCTGGTTCCAATGAAGGTCTCCTCCATGGTTGTTTCTTTTTCAAAGAAACCTTTAATCTTTCCAAAACCTTCCTCAACCTCAATGTTGAGAATTTGACCTTTTTCTCTCTTTAGAGAGTAGGATCTCCCGGGTTTAATCGAAATTACTTCTGTACCTGCATTTAGCAGGTCCGTTTCGTGCGAATCTTCCCATCCCATTCTCTCTACTGGTGGGTTGGTTTTTATTTCTTCTTGCATTGTGGTGAGTGCTCCTGTTGATTTTAGTATTTATGAGAACAATTAACTTCCTATAAGATAACAGAATATATGCTGTGAGTCAATCCTACTGGAGAAAAAAGTCTTTATTTTCGTTTGCATTTTCTAAATAATGTTGTCGCGTTAAAATTTACTTGCAATTTATCTGTTTATGTATATAATAGTTCATATTCTGCTAAAGAAGCGGGATTTGTCCGTTGATAATAAAATAAATGCATCTGATATATTTTACGATAAAAATATATCAAATACGACAAGTCCAAGTTAAACTTTGAATCGTAATTCAAAGTGCGAAACGAAAGAAGATGTGATTTTTCTTTTGTTTCACTTCATTTCAATTTTTCTAATCAGATTTATTCTGTTTACTAGGAAACTTTATTTAAGAGTTTGATCCTAGCTCAGGATGAACGCTGGCTGTGTGGATAAGGCATGCAAGTCGAACGCATTTAGTTGCGTGGCGAACGAGGTAGTAACACGTAGGAACGTACCCCAAAGTCTGGCATAACCCATCGAAAGATGGAATAATTCCAGATGGTCCCGCAAGGGTAAAGATTTATCGCTTTGGGAACGGCCTGCGGAGTATCAGCTTGTTGGTAGTGTAATGGACTACCAAGGCTATGACGCTTAGGGGAGGTGAGAGCCTGGCCCCCACCGATGGAACTGAGACACGGTCCATACTCCTACGGGAGGCCGCAGTCGAGAATCTTCCGCAATGGGCGAAAGCCTGACGGAGCGACACAGCGTGATCGATGAAGCTCTTCGGAGTGTAAAGGTCTTTTATAAGTGAAGAAGTTTATTGACATTAACTTATGAATAAGGGGTTGCTAAACTCGTGCCAG
>JAHJLO010000109.1 GCA_018821685.1 Patescibacteria group bacterium | reverse complement strand
TTTCTTTAATTTTATATCCTTTTGTCTTTGTCGCCATAAAAATAGAAGGAGGAGGTCCTGTTTTTATTACCCAAGAAAGAATTGGACAGGGAAATAAAATTATAAAGATGGTTAAGTTCAGGAGTATGAAAGTAAACGACAGCGGTGTTTGGCCGACAGAAGAGGACCAAAGAATAACCAAGGTGGGTAAATTTATTAGAAAAACAAGAATTGATGAATTACCCCAGCTTTGGAATATTTTAAAAGGTGATATTTCTTTAATAGGACCTCGCCCAGATATAATTGACCTGGGCAAGAAATTAACTAAAGAAATTCCCTATTACACAATTAGAAACCTTGTGAAGCCAGGGCTTTCTGGCTGGGCTCAAATAAAACAAGACGTACCCCCTCATTCCATAGAAGAAACCAAGGTGAGACTAACCTACGACTTATACTATGTTAAAAACAGATCATTTCTCTTAGATTTTAAAATTGCTCTTAAGACAATTAAAACTCTTCTTTCCAGAGCGGGAAAATAAAAAATTTTTTTCAAACAAATTCAAAAATTTATAAAACAGAATTTGCCTTTTAAATAAAAATTGTTATAATCCTTACCATGTTAGAAAATAAAAAAACTATTTTTATAGTAGGAGCTTCTGGTTATGTTGGCACAATGTTAATGGAACAGTTTTCTCAAAGAGAAGACGTGAAGGAGGTTATAGGTATAGATAAAGAACCTATTCCTGATTTACTAGAAAACAACCCTAAGGTTTTTTGGGTTGATGGAAATACATCAGACAAAAAATGGCAAGAAATTGTTGCTAAAAGAAACCCTGATGTTGTTATTCATACAGCTTGGCAAATAAGAGAAATGTACGGAAACCAAGAAACTCAGTGGAAATGGAATGTTGAAGGATCTAATGATGTTTTCGATTTCTCTTTCAACACACCTTCCGTTAAAAAACTAATTTACTTTTCAACAGTTTCTTCATATGGAGCTTCATCAAAAAACACCTTTGAAGATATCTTTACAGAAGACAGTCCTTTCATTGAAGACGAATATCTTTACGGGGTAGAAAAAAAGGTTGTCGAACAAAATTTAAAAAGAAAATACAATGAGGCTCGAGCAAGAGGGAACGATACCCAGGTATTCATCGTTAGGCCAGCAGCTATTTCAGGTCCGAGAGGTCGTTTTATGAGAATCCGATTTGGACTTCAATCAGCACTAAGCGGACAACTAAAAGAAGGTTTTATTCACAAAACAATTTCTTTCCTTGTTTCGAGAGTTCCTGTTACACCAGGATGGGTTAGGCAATTTATTCATGAAGATGATGTTGTTGATATAGTAAAAATGTTTTCTTTCGACGACCTAAAAGCTAGCTATGAGATATTTAATATTTCACCTCCTGGTGAAGCGGTCTACGGAGAAGATATGGCGAAAGCAGTAAATAAGAAACCTCTCCATATCAAACCTTGGATGGTGAGATTGGCATTCTTCTGGTTCTGGCATCTAACAAGAGGTCGGGTTCCTACAGCAAAAGGAGGTTGGAAGTTTTATTCTTATCCTATACTTGTTGACGGATCAAAACTAACAAAACAATACGGTTTTAAATATAATTATGATTCCAAGACAGCATTCACAACAAGAGAAGGTAGGTACTCAAAATACATAGAAGAGGGTCAATAAATAATAAGTAAAAGTAGACAAAGAGGTAGACATTAAAAATGTCTACCTCTTTGCTAATTAAATAAATATCTTTTGTGAAACCTTTTTATTAAAGGTTTATCCCCAAAACCAACAAAACCCCTTGACTTTTTTAACAAATAATGCCAGAATTGTGTTTAAGAAAAAGTGTTCTTTTATTTACAGAGAATAAACAGTTCCTCAAAAATGAAGAAGGGAGGTTGTTATGAAAAAGTTACTTAGTCTTGTCGTGAGTTTGGTTATAACAGTTCTCCTTTGGGGAGGAAACTGTTATGGAGAAAAATTGGAGAGAAAAGCTCCAAACTTCAAACCAGTGGAAACATCGACTGTAGAATTAGCTAATCTTGGGAAGGACTCAGAAGATCAGGAAATAAAAGATCTTCTGGAAAAACTTTTTGAAAAAATGGGGCTCGAGGTTGTTATGGCATCCTCGGCTACCAGAAAAGCTCCGAAGTACCCTGTTATAACTATCTCAGTTAAACTAAAAGGAAAAGGAGAGAGGCAAGAAGTAGATGCCTTTGGGGTATCTCTTGATGTTAAGAGAAAAAACTGCTACGGAGTTATAATCGATTACGAAAACGGAACCGTCTCCAGAGAAGAAGCGGTGAGGGACCTTGAGAACGTTCTTAAGGACATAATCGTTGTTATGAGGTGAAACTTAAAGCGGGTTGTTTAATTGAGAAATCAATTAAACAACCCTCTTTTTTGAGTTTTTATTTATTAAAATAAATTGAAACTAATAAAATTTTTTAAATCTACTTCAAAAAAATAAAAAATTACTATTTTTTTAAAAAAGCCTTAAAAACAATCAAAAAAGACTTGCAAAACCTAAATATTTATGATAAATTATAGCCCATGTTAACAAAAACAAAGAAGGCAAACGCCATCAAAAAAACAAGAATTCACGATACAGATACAGGCTCTCCTGAGGCACAGGTTTCTATTTTGTCAAAAAAGATCGATGAACTTGCTTTACACTTGAAAAAAAATCATAAGGACAAGCATTCAAGAAGAGGTTTACTTCAAATGGTCGCCGACAGAAGAAAACATTTAAAATATTTAAAGAAGACGGACGAAAAGAGATATGTTGATTTAAACAAAACTCTAGGACTAAAAAATAAATAAAATTAAAAAATTCCCTATATAGGGAATTTTTTAATTTTCAAACAAATCTTCCCTTCTTTTCTGAAGTAACACAAAACCCTATAAAAATGTCATTTACGTTTTTTTAAAAAGACTATACGAGAAAAGAAGTAGGGGGTATACTTTAATTATTACTAATTTAGTCGTTTAGTAATCATTTTTATACAATTTTTAATTAGGATTTCTACTTTTTATATTTTTATATTTTTTAAATCCTAAACAATAAACAATATGAGTATTATAAAACACAAAGAACAACGCGTTGGAGTATTTATCGACGCACAAAATTTATACCACAGTGCAAAAAATCTTTATCACTCTAAAGTTAATTTCAAACAAATAATGGAGGACGCTATTGGAGAAAGATCTTTAATCAGAGCTTTAGCTTATGTTATAACAACAGAATCAGGTGAAGAAAGTAATTTTTTCGAAGCTCTTGAAAAATTAGGTATCGAAACAAAGACGAAAGATCTACAAATCTTTTTTGGGGGAGCAATGAAAGCCGACTGGGATGTTGGATTAGCAATTGATGCTGTTAAAATGGCGCCAAAACTAGATACTATTATTCTTCTTTCGGGAGATGGGGATTTTATTCCTCTTGTTGAATATTTACAAATGAATGAAGGTTGTCAGGTTGAAGTAGTTTCATTTGGTCGTTCATCATCATCAAAACTAAGAGAGGTGGCTGATGATTTTATGGATCTAGATATAGATCATAAAAAATATCTAATAAACCAAAGAAGAAGAAAACAGTCTGTGGGAAAAAAGAAGGCTGTAAAAAAATAAAAGGTATTAATTAATAAAATAATTATTATGCTAGAAGAGTTTAAAAAATTTGCGATAAAAGGCAATGTAATAGATATGGCGGTCGGTGTAATTATAGGAGCTGCTTTTGGTAAAATTGTCAGTTCCTTTGTGGAAGACATTATTATGCCTCCAATTGGAATATTGTTAGGGGGAGTTGATTTCACTAGACTGTCAATAACTCTAAAAGAAGCCACTAATGTTACAGAAGCTATCACTTTAAATTATGGAATATTTATTAACACAGTGGTTGATTTTACAATAATAGCTTTTACTATTTTTATTGTAATCAAACAAATAAATAAATTAAAAAAGAAAGAGGAAGAAAAACCAGAAGAAACGAAAGAGGATATTTTGTTGTTGAGGGAGATTAGAGACAATTTAAAAAAAAATAACTAACACCTTTTTAAAAACCCCTGAAACCATGGGGTTTTTAAAATTTTTATTGCTTTAACTCTTAAAATAGATATAATCAAATAATATTAATTAACCTATTTAGTATTTAGATAAGTAGGTTTGAAAAGCTTTATTGTCGAAAAAAGTATTTTATTTCAAATCTGAAATCTGAACACTAAATAAACCTACTAAGAATAATCCTTAGTAAATATTCAAATGAAAAAGAAAGAATATACAATGGAAATTGAAGGTCAGACAATGACTGCTCAATTTACAGATTTAGCAGATCAGGCAAACGGTTCTGTTATATTAAAATATGGGGAAACGACAGTTATAGCAACGGCGGTAATGTCTTCAAGCGTTAGAGATGGGGCTAATTGGTTTCCTCTAACAGTAGATTATGAAGAAAAATTTTACGCAACAGGACAAATCCTTGGGAGTAGATTTATGAGAAGAGAAGGACGTCCTTCAGACGAGGCTATTCTTAGTGCAAGAATTGTAGATAGAACAATCAGACCTCTTTTTGAACAATCTATTAGAAATGAAATTCAGGTAATCATCACTGTGTTATCTTTAGGAGATTTTGATGCAGATGTTTTAGCAATAAATGCAGCTTCGTTAGCCTTAGCAACTTCAGATATTCCCTGGAATGGCCCTGTTAGTGCGGTAAGAATGGGAAAAAATGGTGAGTACCGAGCGAACCCAAGTTATGAATATAGAGACGCTATCGAATTAGAAATGGATTTAATTGCTTGTGGTAGAGATGGAAATATAAATATGATTGAAGTTTCTTCAACGGAAGCTTCTGAAGAAACAATAAACGAAGGTCTAAAAAAAGCCTCTGAGGTAATTGAGCAGATTCAAAAATTCCAAGAAACTATTATTACAGAAATAGGAAAAGAAAAACAAATTATTGAAAAACCAAAAATTTTAGAAGAAACAGTCGAATTGTTTAAAAAAGAAATTGAACCCAAGCTAGAAAGAGCAGTCTTCAGTGGTCCCGGCAAAAAAGGAATTGAAGATTTAAAAGATGAGTGGAAAATTCTATTTAAAGAACAAATTCCTGAAGAAGACCTATCTTTGGCTTTAGATTATTATGAAGATGTTGTTGATGAACTTCTTCATAAAGAAGCAATCGAAAATAATAGAAGAGCTGACGGGAGAGGGATGGAAGAAATTAGAAATCTTTTTGCTCAGGCAGGAGGAATATCACCAATGATTCATGGCACTGGAATTTTTTATAGAGGAGGAACACATGTTCTTTCAGCTCTTACTCTAGGAGGTCCAAAAGATTCTCAGCTGGTAGATGGAATTGAAGGAGAGCTTGATAAAAGATATATGCACCATTATAATTTTCCACCTTTCTCAACAGGCGAAACAGGACGGTCAGGAGGTTTTAACAGAAGAGCAATAGGACACGGAGCATTAGCTGAAAAAGCGCTTATTCCTGTTTTACCTAGCAAAGAAAATTTCCCTTATACGATTAGAATTGTATCAGAATCCATGGCCTCAAACGGATCAACCTCAATGGCCTCTGTTTGTGGTAGTACGCTGGCACTTATGGACGCAGGTGTTCCTATCAAAACTCCTGTGGCAGGAATTGCTTCGGGGCTGATGATGAAAGATAAAAATAATTATAAACTTCTTACTGATATTCAAGGTCCAGAAGACCATCATGGCGATATGGATTTTAAAGTAGCAGGAACAAGAAAGGGTGTCACCGCGATTCAAATGGATGTTAAAGTTGGGGGTATTCCTTTGGAAATTCTTGGGGAAGCTCTCGTAGCAGCTAAGAAAGCTCGTTTAGAAATATTAGATGTTATTGAAGCAGAAATTGCTCAGCCAAGAGAAACAATCTCTCCGAACGCACCTGAAATTATAGTTATGACAATTAAACCAGACCAAATCGGAGGAGTAATAGGTTCGGGAGGAAAAGTAATTAAAGAAATCAAAGAGAATACGGGAGCTGAAATTGATATCGAAGATGATGGAACCGTTTATCTAACAGGAAAGAATGGTTCGGCTCAAAAAGCCAAAGAAGTTATTGAACAAATGACCCACGAATACAAAGCTGGGGAAAAATTTGAAGAAGCAGAAGTTGTTAAAATAATGGACTTTGGAGTTTTTGTTAAGATTGCCCCTGATACAGAAGGACTAGTTCATATTTCAGAAATTGCTCCGTTTAGAATTGAAAATATAGCCGATTATATAAAAGAGGGACAAAAAGTTCCTGTTGTTATTAAAGAAATTGACGACCGAGATAGATTAAAACTTTCTATTAAAGCTATTAACCCAGATTTTATTAAAAAACCAACAGAAACTAAATCAACAAGTTCAGTTCCTCCGGTGACTCCAGTACCACCAACACCCGAAGATTCTAAACCAGAGGAACCTAAAAAACCCTTTAGTTTCTAAAAATAGTTAAGTTAAAAAACCGCCAATTAATTGACGGTTTTTTAATTGGTTTTATATACATAGAATCAACAAATCCATTAAACTTTCCACATTCCTTTCTCTCATATATAATTAACCTAATTAGATTTTATTAACTTAGTTTATATAAAACTGTGTTTTTTAAATAAATTAAATCCTTTCTTTAAACCAATGGAAGAAAAAAATAACAAAAAAGAAATAGAGGTTGAAATATTACCTAACGATGAGATTGATTCTTCCTTAGAAAAGAAAGATGATTTAGAACCAATAGACAGTATTTTAGATACTGATGCCCCCGGATCAACCATTGATATAAACGATGATGATATTATTGATGGCTTAGAAATATCACCTGTAATTAAACAAACTAAAGAAAATTTAACGACTGAAAATATATCAGAAAAGAAAGACAATGTTTTAAAAAAATCTTTTATAATAAACCCTGAACCAAAAACAGAAGAACAGGCTGAAGCCCCCAAATTAAGCACTGAAAAAATATCCCCAGAAAAAAAAGAGGAACCTAAAAAAACAACCCCTATAATATCGATTAAAAAAGAAAGTGAAAAAATACCCTCAGAAAAAATAAAAGAAGAAGAAATAAAAAACCCCTTTCCAACAAAAGAAGCCCCTCAAACCGAAACAAAAACAAACCCCGTTCAAAAAGAAAATTTTTTAAATACAATCAATCAGGAAAAAAAATCTTTAACAAAAACAGTCCGAACCTATCAAGATGATGTGGTTAAAACAATGAAAGAACAAAAAACCTCTTTAACAAAGATGGTTATTGCTGAACAGAAAAAAAATGACTCTTCAACTAAAAAAACAAAAAAAACGGGTTTACTAAAAAATAAAAAAATTATTTCTATAATAATTATAGTGCCTATTGTTATTGTTTCTGCCTTGGCTGGTTTTTATTTTTTAAGTGAAAAAGAACCAGAAGGACCAATAGTTGTAACAGAACTTCAAATACCAACTTTTATTTTCCCGAACTACACCCGAGAAATATTTTTAACAAGATTAACTAGAAATAAAATAATTGAGGCTTTGGAATCTGAAAAAGAATCTATTTCGATACAATTAGGTTCTATTATCCAATTGTTTTTAACAAAAGAAGACCAAACAAAACAATATGTTATTAAAGAAGTAGACGGAAATAAATTATTAATAACAACGGAAGTTTTCTTCGATACAATAGGAGCTAAAGCACCAGCAACATTAACGAGATCTTTAAGTTCTGACTTTATGTTTGGTTATCATTCATCACTTGGTAATAATCCTTTTTTGGTGTTTAAAGTAAAATCTTACAGCAATGCTTTTTCAGGAATGCTTGAATGGGAAAAAACAATTTTAAAAGATTTATCTCCTATCTTTATTAAAGAAGGTTCTATTATAGATTTAGAAAGTAAAGAGTTCCAAGATATTATCCTTATAAATAAAGATGTTCGAGCAATATTAAACAGTAGTGGTAAAATCGAATTTGCCTATGCTTTTCCAAATAAAGAAACCTTAGTTATTATAAATAATGAAACAACTTTCCAAGAATTATCACGTCGAATAATTAACGCAAACTTAGAGAGAAAAGATTAAAAAATGGAAAATGAATTAAAAAAAACAAAAGAATTCTGGGATAATAACTACTTTTTAATTTTGTCTCTAATTCCTCTTTTTTTAATTATTTTATTTCAACCCCAGCAATCAACTATAATACCAGTATTTTTTGGTGATGGAGAAATAGCCCTTTTTGATTTATGGTCAATTCAACATTTTTTAGCTGGAGTTTTAATAGGATCTCTTTTGCTAAGTCCTAAAAACGAACCTACTAAAAAATGGCAAAGGATAATACCTTTTATTCTATTTATTGCTCTGACATGGGAAGCGGTTGAAATATATTTAGAAACTGGTGTTGTTTTCGAAAACTGGAAAAATTTTGAACACTGGACAAATAGAATAATTACAGACCCTCTGATGATTTTGTTGGGAGGGGCGGTTGGTTATTTAATAAAAGAATCTTGGAGAATAGCAGTTATTCCGGCCATTATGTGGCTTGTTATAAAGGCTCTTTTATTGTAGCAATTAACTCAAAATTTTAAAATATTAAACAAGATGTTCCTATTAAAAAAAATTTTGTTATA
>JAHJLO010000108.1 GCA_018821685.1 Patescibacteria group bacterium | reverse complement strand
AGCTATACATACACGATCATCTCGTTTAATATGTTTATACATGAAACCGTGGTGTTTGATTAGTTGGTAACAAAACTATTCTACATCACGGTTTTGTGTTTGGTGTGCACTTCGGGTGTTAATTCAGCGCTTACGATTGACAAAAAACCCGATTTGCTTTTCAGCAAATCGGGTTTTTAAAATGAAGGTAGAATTAGATAGAAAAATCTTTTACTGAATATAAATCATCTTCTTCTTTTTTTTCTTCTTCTGGTTTATCTTGCAGATCTATTTGGTTAATAGAAGAATCATTTTTTATATTTTCAGTTTCAGATACTTCCCGAGATGGACGAGGATCATTTCCTGTGGTCGGAATAATTTCAACTCCTTCATCTAAAGGAATAGATTCTTTTTCTTTAAATTCAGATGGCACTTGAAAATCCTGACCAATGTTCATATAGCTAACCTCTTTTTCTTTGAAAACTCCTGCGTCTTGAGAAATAACCTGTTCTTTTTCTGGGTTTATTTCTACTTCTGTATTAACTTTTAGTTCTTGAATATTTTCTTGTCCTTGAATAGCCTCAGGTACGGAAAAACTAGGTTGTTCTAATTCAGTATTTTTTTCTTTTTGGACCAATACTTCAGGAACAACGGTGTTAAAGTTTCCCCCAACGATATCCGCTTCATTTTTAACTTCTTCCAGAACTTCCTCTTCAATGTCATCGGTTGCAGTATCTGTAGTTTCTGCCATTGGACGATTAGCAACTTCTTCTTCAACAGAAGCATGAGTGTGTTCTTCTAATTTAGACTCTTCAGAAATACTAGCTGTAGCTTGTTCAAGCGGTGAGTCCTGAACAATATTATTGGTGTTAATATAATTATCCAACATTTCCGTCGGGCTCTTTCTTTCATTTGAGTGAACAAGGTCCAAAATTTTCTTTAAATCTTCGCTCGAGAAAAAATCAATAGTAAGTTTTCCACCAACTTCTTTTCTTTCTATTTGGACTCTTGTTCCCAGCGACTCAGCTAATTGACCTTCAAGCTCCATCATTTCAGGATCAGGTGGTAAAACTTTTCTTCGAACCTTATCGTAAGCAACTTTTTTAGCGATAGCTTCGGCATCCCTAACAGTAAGTTTTTTATAAAGAATTTCCTTAAACAAAGTCATTTGTTCTTCGGGTCTATCTCTCAACATCATAAGAGGTCGGGCATGACCTTCTGTGATTTGGGTTGCTGAGATGGCATTTCTTATCTCGTCAGGTAAAGACAAAAGTCTAACACTATTTGAAACATATTCTCGGCTCTTACCCATCTTCTTAGCGATTTCTGTGTGTTTTAGACCAAACTCATCGATAAGTCTCTGAAAAGCCACGGCTCTATCAATGGGGTTTAAATCTTCTCTCTGAAGGTTTTCAATTATAGCTAGCTCTAACTTAAGACCATCGTCTTCCGCCTCTGGGCCAGAACGAATAATTGCAGGAATTTGAGAAAGCCCAGCTATTTTTGAAGCTCTCAACCTTCTTTCACCGGCAATAAGTTCATACTCGGAAACCAAGCCACCATCTGGTTTTTCTATTTCTTGTCTTGTAACAACTAAGGGTTGTAAAACTCCATATTGGCGAATAGATTCAGCAAGATAATTTAATTTATCCTCACTAAACTCTTTTCTTGGTTGGAATGGGTTAGGTTTTATTTTTTCTACTTCTATCCAGAAGATCGAATCATTTTGGAAATTTGACATAGTAAAGTTTTTAAATTAATTAAGTTTACTTTGTAAGTTTACCATATTTAGTTTCCAGTTGCAGACATAAAAGAGTGGAAATTCTGTGAGTAAACCCCTAGAAAAAAAGAAAACGCTCGGTGTCAATGTAACACTGAGCGTTTTTATTTACCGAATAACCAAATCTCTTAAATTCCAAATGCTTAAAAAAAATGAATTCAAAATGGGTTTACAATGGAGATAGGGTATAAAATACACCAAATTCCCAATTAAAAGTCCCGAACACAATGACCCAAGTCTATAAATAAAATCCGGTTTTGAAAATGCACCTTTATCTTTTTTAAAAAAATAATAAATAAGAAAGAAAACAAATAAGAAAACCTGACCCCAAACATTTCCCTTGAAGCCTACAATCAAACTAATAAAAAAGAAAAACATCAAGCACGCCATGATTACCTCCGATAGTAGTTATTTTTTACATCCGATGAAAGGGTAACACAAACGAGCAAGGGGTACAAACCCAATTATCTATTTTCAAATATAAAGTACTCTCGTCCACCTGTTTCCTATTTCGCTTCGCTCAATAACGGAAATTTTTTGCTTCGCAAAAACCAGATAAAAAATAAAGAAATTTATTTTTTATCCCCAACTCGGCTGTTTTCTCCACTTCACCACAAAGATACTTCTTATTTTCTAACTCATTTTATTCGTAAGAAAATAATATCGCGTTCCGAAAACATGCCTCCGCTTTTCGACTCTCCACGAAAAGTGCGCAGGCACTTTTCTCCTCCAACACAATTTAAAAAAACTAGCAGAAAGCTAGATTTTTTAATTGTGCCGGAGGGGAGAGTCGGTCACGAGTTACTAAATATTTTAAAGCCTTACGGCTTTAAAATATAAAGTACTCTCAACCCCAGCTCGGCTGTTTTCTCCACTTCGTTTCGAAAACATGCCTGCGCTTTTCGACTCTCCTCGAAAAGTGCGCAGGCACTTTTCTCCTCCAACACATAATAAAAAACTGTTGCGAAAAGCAACAGTTTTTTATTATGTGCCGGAGGGGAGAGTCGAACTCCCATCCCTTGCGAGACACGATTTTGAGTCGTGCGTGTATACCAATTCCACCACTCCGGCATTTTATTTTATTTGATACTCCTTGCCTTCGAGACACGCCAAGAACTGATAGCGAGTCGTGTGGCTTTTGGCCTATACCAATTCCACCACTCCGGCAAGTAACACTATCATAGCAAAATAACCTCAAAAATCAATTGAATAGATTAAACAATTGATGTTATATATTCCAATAACATTTTCACCGAAGGAGATCTATCGTTTAAATAACTCCTACATCTTATTATTTCATCAAAAACAATTACATTTTCTTTATGAGCTTTTTTCAAATCAGTTTTTTCTCTTAATTGTTTTTCTAATTCATTTAAAAATACGATGGCACCACTTTTATCGGCAGGAATCTTTTTTTTAGTATCACCAAAAAAGACTTTAATCATCTCCAATTTTTTTGCTATATTAACTTTTAAAAATTCTTCGACGAAATCAACTCGTGAATTATTAGATGATTCGTGTTTTATCATCATCAAACGAGATTTTAACGTAGGAAGTAAAACCTCCGAAGAATTCATTATTATAAAGAAGTGGGTATCGGCAGTTGGTTCTTCAAACATTTTTAAAAGAGAATTCTGAGCTTCTCTTGTTATAAAATTAGTTTTTATTATGAAAATTTGTTTACCCGATCCAATAAAATCATAATCTTTTTCAGAAAATGCTTTTTTATTTT
>JAHJLO010000107.1 GCA_018821685.1 Patescibacteria group bacterium | reverse complement strand
TGTAATATTGTTTGCTTTTACAATGTTACTTGCACCAGCTGTTAGTGGTGCTGAACAAGAACAAAAAGGAATCCACGAACCAGGAACTGGTTTGGAAAATACTGAATTAAAAGAGGAAGCACAAGGAACAGGACAAGGACTACAAAACGAGGTTGAGGGTGAAGCAACAACAAGTCTTCAACAAAGAAACGGTGAAGAGAAAGGAATGTTTGGAGAAAATGCAGAATTAAGAAGAAGTAGAATCGCCAATTCTGTTCAAGAAATGGAAATGATTGCTACTAGAAACCAAGGTGTTGAAGAACAAATTAGAGTGATTGCTCAAAACCAAAACCAAATTCAAGAAGACGTAGAGGAAGCTCTACAAACAGCTCAAAAAAGAGGAGGTTTTGCAAAATTTTTTGTTGGACCAAACTACGGACAACTTAAAGATATTGAAACACGTTTAGAAAATCATACACAAAACTTAGCTGAATTGAAAAATCTAAGAGAACAAATTATGATTTCAGCCGATAAGGAATTGATTGATCAACAAATCGCAGTAATGGAAAAAGTAAAAGCTGAATTAGAAGAAGCGGTTAATCAAGAGAAAAAAGGATTTAGTCTGTTTGGTTGGTTAAATAGAATTATCTCAAAATAAATTTACACCTAAATTTATTTAAAAAAATAAAATACACCGAATTAAATTCGGTGTATTTTATTTTTGGAAGCAGTTAAAAAATCCAATGTTAAAACATTGGATTTTTTAAGATCTACCAATCAGTATCTTCGTCGTCGTCTTCAACCTCAAAATCTCCATCTTCAAATTCTTCGCCATCAAATTCTTCTGGTTCTTCCTCCTCCAAATCCTCGTCAAATTCGTTGATAAAAATATCTTTTTTTAAGATTTCTTCTGTTATCATTTTTACAAAAATTTTTTTTATAAAACACAAAATTAACCGACCTCCCAAATTAATTTTAATTTGATAACGATATTATATTATAGTGAAAATCAGGTTACAATGTTGCGTAAGTAAAAAATTTATTGTATAAATTTAGTACTTACTGATTCAAATTTATACAATAATGTTACAATATAAAAGATATGAAAAAAGATATTAAAAAGGAGTCTACAATAATTTATGGCTTCCACCCTATCGAGTCAGCAGCTACTAACGATGCAAAAAACATCATGGAAGTTTGGATAGATAAAAACCGAAAAGATAAGCGTGTTCAAAAAATAACAGAATTATTAAGAAAGAACCAAATAAAAATAAAATTAGTTCCTCGTGATTTTTTAGACAAAGAAGCTGGTCATAAAAAACACCAAGGAATTGTTGCTCGGTACAGACAAAATAATTCTTTCAACGAAGTAGATTTATTTGAAATTTTAGAAAAAGAAAATGTTTTTCTTTTGATACTAGACGGAATTCAAGACCCCCATAATCTAGGAGCTATCTTGAGAACAGCAAGCGCGGGAGGTGTTGACGCTGTGATTGCTCCGAAAGACAGAGCTGTAGGAATTACACCGGTTGTGAGAAAAATAGCTTCAAGCGGAACTGAAAAAACTCCCTTTATTCAAGTTACAAATCTAGCCCAAACTCTTAGGAAATTACAGGAAAATGATATTTGGTGTATCGGGACAGCCGGTGAAACAGAACATAGTATTTATGACCAAGATTTCAAAGGGAAAATTGCTGTCGTAATGGGTTCAGAAGATAAAGGATTAAGGAGACTTACCCGTGAAAATTGTGACAGCCTAGCAAAAATACCAATGAAAGGAGAAATCGAAAGTTTAAATGTTTCGGTGGCTACTGGAATTGTCTTGTTTGAAGCTATAAGACAAAGAGGCCTCTAATTTTAAATATCCAAAAATTTGAACTTAATTAAATATTTTTCTTCACAGTAAAATCTTTAACCTTATCAACAATCTCACCTATGGCATTTTGAGATTTAACAATATAGTCTTCAGCTCCAAGCTCAAGTCCTTTTTTTATGTCGCTTTCATTTCCAAGCATAGTTAAAATAATGATAGGAATATTTTTAACACTTGGATCTTTTTTAAATTTTTTTAAAATATCTAAACCATTCATTCCCGGTAACATCAGGTCCAATAAAACTAAATCTGGTTTCTGTGATTCAGAAAGAATTAATCCTTCAGAACCTTCAAAAGCAAAAACAACGTCAAACCCAGCTTCACCAAGTTCTTCTCCAATTACTCTAGATAAAATAACATCATCTTCGATTAAAATTATTTTTAATTTTTT
>JAHJLO010000106.1 GCA_018821685.1 Patescibacteria group bacterium | reverse complement strand
TAATAAATAAACAATTAAAATGAAAGAATCAAACAGTTTTTTAGTACCAATCGCAATTATAATAGCAGGATCTTTAATCGCCTGGGGTCTTATGTCAGACAAACCAAAAGGCGAAGATATTAACAACGAAAATCCTGTAACTCAGGAACGAGAATTAGCACCAGTTACAGATGAAGACCATTTCATAGGTGATCCCAATGCTGAACTTGTTATTATTTCCTACTCCGACCTTGAATGTCCTTACTGTAAAAACTTCAATGCAACAATGGAAAGAATTATGGATGAATATGGAAAAGACGGAAAGGTTGCTCTTGTTTTTAGACATTTTCCAATTGACCAACTTCACTCAAAGGCTCGTTTAGAAGCAATCGCAACAGAATGTGCTGCTGAATTAGGGGGAAATGCAAAATTCTGGGAATACTTAAATATAGTTTTTGAAAGAACACCTTCAAATAATGGTTTTGATTTAGCTGAACTTCCAAATATTGCTGAAGAGATTGAATTGGATAAAGAAGCTTTTGTCGCTTGTTTAGATAATGAAGAAATGGCAAACAGAATTAAAGCTCAACAGGAAACAGGAATAAATGCAGGAGTACAAGGAACACCTCAATCATTTATTGTTGAAAAAGACGGAACACAAACTAATATTAACGGAGGACAACCCTACGAAACTGTTAAATTAATGATAGACACAATCTTAAATAAATAATTTAGATTATCTCTTGTAAAAAAGAACGGCTACGATTTCAAAATCGTAGCCGTTCTTTTCGTAAATTAAATTAACCTTTTTAAAACATTAAAAATTTCAACCATTGCGTAGGTATCTAATTCGCAATACCTAAGTAAATTCTCTGTCTGAGCTTCCGCTTCTTCTTCCGATAATTCGCCTCTGACTATCTGGTTCCACGTATTTGAAGCAGTTGCCCCTTCTTTGATATTCATGTCTTTATAGGACAATTCTGGAACCAAAGCGGGCAAAATATACTTAATAGAAGTCTTCCCTTTAAATTCAGGGTGAACATAAAATTGAGCTTTAAAAGGATCTTCTAAATCAACAATCCTGTCGTTTAAATTTTGTAAGAAAGGCTGGTGTTCAGGATTTCTAATTCCTAATTCCTTATTTCTCGTCATTTCAAAACTCTTATACCAAACAATTACACTTCCTTTCTCTGGAATAAATTTTTGAAGAGCTTTAATCATGGGTTCGTCAGGGTTGCCAGTATCTGTATAAATAAATTCTTCGTGTTTCAATTCCCCACCCGGTTCGTCTAAAACATGAACAGAAAACTGAAATGGAATTTGGTTATAAGGACTGTAACCGTTGAATCTTGGAATTGCTGAAGGGAAAGTTTCATAGTCAAAAAAGGCAATTGGATATTCTATGGTATCTAAAAATTCTTGGATTCCTTCCCTATCTAAAATTTCTGTTTTTTTACGAGCCACTAAAAGCTGGTTTTCTTGTTTTTCAGATAATTTAAAATCCAGAGGAACGTCTAAGATATCTCGGATGCCACTATCAATTAAATCCTCTAATTTTCTTTTTGAAAGCCCGATTCGAGAAATATCATGAACTGAATATTTTGGAACATCTGGGTTTGAATAGGCAAAAGTTGTACAGTGAGCATTTCTCCCTTTTAGAAGACAAGAACAATTTCCTCCAGGTTCTTCTTCCTGCATTAAATAATCATAGGCAATTTCCATTTCTTCGTGGATAGCTTCTTCTTTTTCTAAAACTCTTTCTGTAAAATATTCTTTGGTGAAAAATTCATTTATATCTAATTCACCATTACGAACATAATCAGGGTTTAGTCTTCTTAAATATAAATTTCCTACGTCAACACCAGCTTCTTTCATGGTTATATATTGAAAAGCTAAATCTTTTTCATATAGTTCATTTTTTGTTTTCTTCTTTTTATCATCACCACTATTCGAAGCTTTTACTTCGTGGATATCATATTTTCCAGTTTTTTCATTTAAAACTATAATATCGCAGGCAATTTGATACTTGTCTGTCTGAAAAACTGGCTGATAAATAACAGGAGTTTTTTCTTTTATTAACTTTGCTGTATAATCAAAATCTTTTCGATTATCCACCGATACTCCTCCTGGATATAAGTCTCGAGCCAAATCATCGACTTCGTTTCCTGTTTCAATAAGACCTTCATCGAAAGCTGAAAGTTCATTCTCGAAATAAACATCAGGCTTGTGTATTTTAAGCCAGGCATTCTTTCCGCAGTCTTGATATATTAGGTAATTTGTTTTTGATAAATTCATATTGAGCATTATATCATAGCCATTAATATAACTAGACGTATAAAATAATTAAAACCCCCAAACAAAGTTTGGGGGTTTTAATTATTTTATACGTCGATGTTGGCCATCTTAGCATTAGTCTGAATAAAGTTCTTTCTCGGTGCAACCTCTGACCCCATCAATTTATCGAATACTCTATCGGCTTCTTCGCCATCTAAAATATCGATTCTTTTCAAAACTCTCTTCTCAGCATCCATGGTAGTCTCATACAATTCATCAGGGTTCATTTCTCCAAGACCTTTGTATCTTTGGATATGAACTTTCTGGGCTTTCTTTGTTTTTTCTCCTTTTTTATCTTTAGTTTCATCAACTTCTTCTGTTTCCTCTGGCTCTTCTTCTTCGGCTTCATCACTCTCAACAATGTCATCTTGTTCGGATAAATCAATACCAATTTCTTTTAAATAATCGTTTTTTTCTTCTTCGGTATAAACATATTTAGAAACTTTTCCTTGCTTCACTTTATACAATGGTGGTTGAGCAATATAAACATAACCCCCTTCAATTAATGGTTTAAAATGACGATAAAATAAAGTTAAAAGCAAAGCACTAATGTGGGCTCCATCGACATCGGCATCTGTTGCAATAATAATTTTATGATATCTTAATTTCTCGATATCAAATGTATCACCAATAGCAGTTCCTAAAGCAACCACAAGATTTTTAATTTCTTGTGAAGCCAACATTCTATCCAAACGAGCTCTTTCAACATTTAAAATTTTACCTCTCAAAGGCAAAATCGCTTGAGTTTTTCTATCTCTACCTTGCTTAGCAGAACCACCAGCAGAATCTCCCTCCACAATGAACAATTCTGAATCTTCAGCTTTTCGTGTTTGGCAATCAGCTAATTTCCCCGGTAAGGTCATTCCCTCCAAAGCTCCTTTTCTCAAAACACTATCTTTCGCTGCTTTTGCCGCTTTTCGAGCTCTTAAAGCTAAAATAACCTTATTTATCATTTGCTTAGCATCATCTGGATTTTCCTCTAAGAATTCATTAAAAGCTTCGCCAAAAACAGACTCCACCATTCCCCTTGCTTCAACAGTACCAAGTTTTGATTTTGTCTGTCCTTCAAATTGAACCTCTCTCAACTCAACAGAAACAACTGCGGTAAGACCCTCTAATACATCATCTCCTGTGAAATTTTCATCTTTTTCTTTTAATATTCCATTTTTTCTTCCATAGGAATTAAGGGCTCGAGTCAAAGCTGTTTTGAAACCAGTTAAATGAGTTCCTCCCTCTGGAGTAGAAGTATTGTTTGCAAAAGAAACAATTCGAGAAGAAATATCATCAACATATTGAAGAGCAACTTTTACTTTTTCAATACCATCGGGACTCTTTTCTACATAAAAAATATTTTTGTGTACGTGTTTTTGTGTCTGATTATAAAACTTTACAAGAGAAAGCAAACCTCCTTCAAAGTAAAAAGTTTGAGAAGGAACCTCTAGTCCTAGATCCTTAAAAAAGAAAACTTTGCTATCATCGATTTTACCTTCATATTCACGAGCATCAATTACAACGATCTTCATTCCGTTAACAAGATAGGCTTGCTGTCGTAAATGGTTTGTTATTTTTTTCCAATCATATTCTATTTCAGGAAAAATTGAGGGGTCGGCTTCAAAAGTAACAACTGTTCCGTTCTTTTTTGAGGTTCCTATTTTTTTGACGGCAGCTTTCTTTTTTCCTTGTGCGTATTCTTGCATATATTCACCACCATCACGATGAACAACCACTTTTGTGTAAGTAGAAAGCGCATTAACCACAGAAGCTCCAACTCCGTGCAAACCTCCTGATACTTGATAACCTTCTCCTCCAAATTTACCACCGGCGTGCAGTGTGGTCATAATTGTTTCAAGAGCAGAAACTTTTGTTTGAGGATGGATATCAATAGGGATACCTCGCCCATTATCTACAACTCGAATTTGATTTCCGGGAAGTAAAACAACTTCCGCAGTATCAGCGTGACCTCCCATGGCTTCATCTCTAGCATTATCAAAAATCTCCCAAATTAAATGGTGAAGGCCTTCTGGGCCTGTTGTTCCGATATACATTCCAGGTCTTTTACGTACAGGTTCAAGCCCTTCAAGGATTTGGATATCCCCAGCTCCGTATGATCCTTTTTTTGGTTTTTTATCAGCCATAATTTTTGAATTTTTATTGGTAAAATTTAGTTTAAAAAAGATAAGCGAAGCATCGCTTAACATAAGTAAATTATAGCAAAATTAGGGTTTATTTGCTACTGAATTATCCACCTTTTTTAATAAAATTGTGGCTTAAAAAGTGAGATTTTAACAATAAAAAGGTGAATTTTAGTATGCTAAAATTCACCTTTTTATTGTTCCCCCTAGAATTCAAAAAATTATTTTACAAAAATAGCTAATCTTCTCCAGTGCGTTTTAAAAGTCTCAATATCAACAAAAATATCTTTTCCTTCGGCTTCGCTGTGATAATCAGTATCGTTATAATAAAAACCTTTTACTTCCCCGCTGTCACTTGTTTCAAAACCAGTTAATACAATCATATGGAAGCTTTCTTCTTTTTCAAATTTCCTAGGAACCGAAACTAAGATAGGGTTTTCTTTTTCTAATTCTTTTTTGATTTTTAATATCCCAATATTTAACAACTTATCAAAATATTCATAATTTAAACTTATAAATTCTTGCCTGTAAGCGCTCATTCCATGATTTCTCAAGAGTTGAACTAATTTTTCATGAATCCAATCTTTATTTTCATCTAATCCTCCAATACTCACCCCTTCTTTAATCAAATCCTCGACATTTAAACCTAAATGATTATCAAAATAATCCAGAGTCATTTTAACCCCTACAATAGCACAAGCCCTTGGCTTCCAGTATTCATCTTTTACATCCTCATATTGAGAATAGTATGGAACGTTTAATATTTTTTTCATAATTGCTTCGTACAATTTGTAGCAAGGATAAACAAATAAGTAATCCTGATTTTAAAACTATCTATGTAATTTAAAAGCTACTTTATAAATAGCACCAAAACTACTTAATATGAACACAAAAACAATAACTCCCCCGATTACAGGAATAAAGTCGACTGCCATTAAAGCAATCACACCCCCAATTATTGTCTTCCAAGTAATAGAATGTTTTTCCTCTTTTGTGATTAAAGAACTCAACCAACTTCCGAATGTAATACTCGCAAAAACAGTAGCAAGCATAAGAGAAACTAAGTAGATCATTAAAATAATTAAGCCAAGCCAAATACCAACTATTGTTGCAATAATCATAATAGAGGCAATCGGTATCAAAATAAGAAGAGCAAATCCAAGACCTAGGTTTTTCCAAAAACTAGACAAATTTTCAGTAACTACATTTTTTGTAAATCTCTTAAAAATAAAAAAGATTATTAAAGAAGTCAGGGTGACACCTACTAATTTAATTAACAGTGTTAGGGAAATAAAAGCAAAAATAATTCCTGCCAAAGCTCCTTTATCGATATCTTTATTTATTCCAGCTTCATTTAAAATTGTTTCGCCTAATATAACAGCACCTTCTTCAATCTCAATTTCTTCAACTGAATAATATTCAAGATTTCCGTTTATGACAGCGTTGCTTCCAATTTTAAGCTCATCAACTTGATCTATTTTTACATCACCCCCAACCTCACCATTAATAGTAAGAACACCTCCACTCAAATAAATATTTCCACCTACAGAACCTTGAATATCTACAACTCCTCCACCAACAACCAAATCGCCCCCAATGGAAGCTTTGTCAGCGATAGAAATATTTCCTCCGCCTAAAATAACATCTCCTTCAACATTACTTTCAATTACAATATTTCCAGCTCCTCCATGGATACTTCCGCCTATATCACCACGAACTATCAAAGTCCCAGCACCAGAATAAACTGAATGCCCCACGGCTCCGTTTATATTCACGATATTTCCTGCCACGTGCAAACCTTTTTCAGTATCAGCTTCAATGGAAACAATGTTTCCAGCTGCATAAAGACTTGTTATTTCTTCTTCTTGTCCAACATTTATATTTCCCCCTTCTTTATCTGCAATACGAAAATCTGCAGCTTGAGCGCTCCCGAAAGTTATAGAAATTAAAAAAACAGAAATAAATATTGAATAAATGTATTTTTTTA
>JAHJLO010000105.1 GCA_018821685.1 Patescibacteria group bacterium | reverse complement strand
CGAGTAATTTGTGTATAATTCTTCATAACAAAGACTTCGTTAGTTTGTTGATAATATTGACCTTTTTTAGCTAATATTATTTTAACAGATGCGAGGTTTTTGTTTTTGCCAAATTGTTCCAGGTTCAGATTTGAATTCAAGAAACATCTTGTTTTTTAAGATATGATATAATGATAGTAAGTTAAAAAATTTAAAAATATATAAAATATGCAAATTAAATTTGAATGGACACCTGATATTTCTGTTGGAAACGAAGAAATAGATGACCAACATAAAAAACTTCTCAATAAAATAAACGAACTTCTCGAAGCTATTTTTAATGAAAAGGAAAAAGAAGTTATAGGAGATACTATTTCTTTTTTGGGCCAATATATAAAAAATCATTTAGTTTACGAAGAAAATTATATGAAAGAAAATATGTATCCTGATTTAATGGGGCATCAAGAAATACATCAAAACTTTGTCGATAAATATGAAGAATTTGAAACTAGATTTAGAGAGAATGGTACATCGGATAACATGTTGCATGAAGTCGAGGCTTTTTTGGGTGATTGGTGGGTGAGACATATTGCCATTGAAGACAAAAAATATTTTATTTTTATTAACGAAAACAAGTAAATATATTATCTGGTATAATAAAACTAATATGATGACTTACTATACAAAAACTTTATTAGTGGTAATTGCTTTATTAGCTCTTTATCTTTTGTTTATTAATTTATTTTAAATTTAAAAAACAGTGTATATAAAAGTAAGGGTTTACCCAAAATCAAAAAAAGAGGAATTTAAGAAAATCTTAGATAACAAATTTGAAGTAAAAGTAAAAGAAAAAGCTGAAAGAAATCTTGCAAATAAAAGGGTTATCGAGTTGATTGCTGGGCATTTTGAAATTGAGAATAAAAAGGTTAAAATAGTAAGTGGGCACCAGTCGCCAAGCAAAATGCTTAGCGTAAATTTAGAGGAGTGAGGTTATTATTAGGTTTTAGTTAATGTAAAAAATATGAAAAATTTGCAAATAAAAGCCATTAATATTGAGATGACCGAAGCTATCGAAGACTATTTTAGAGAAAAAATGAATAGTTTAGATAAATACATTGATTTAAGTGATGAGAGCGTCGAGTGTGATGCTCGCGTTAGCAAAATAGCAGACAATCAGTCTGGGGATATTTTTAAGGCTGAGGTTAGTTTACACACTTCTGGTAAAAATTATGGAGCCGAGTCAACAAAAGATAATTTATATACAGCGATTGATGATGTGAGGGAATCAATGGCAAGAAAAATTACTTCACATAAAGATAAGCAAAGAAGTTTGTTTAAAAAAGGAGCTTCAAAAGCAAAAGATTTATTAAAAGGTTTAATATCGTAAACAATGGATAACAACATAGATGTCAACGAGACAAAGAAGAAATTAAAAAAGTGGTTTGATTATATACTTGCTATCGGCTTAATTGCAGTATTTGTCTTAATTTTTAGTTTAATAAATAATTCAATGGAAAAAGAAAACACATTAAAAAACAAAGCGGTTTCGTCAGTTAATAATTCAGTAAGTGGTTTTTTATTAAAAACAAATAAAGGAATTATTGAAATTGATTTTTATCAAGATCAAGCTCCAGAAACTGTGAATAATTTTATAAAATTAGCTGAGTCTGGTTTTTACAACGGAACTAGATTCCACAGAATTATTGAAGGGTTTATGATACAGGGAGGAGATCCTTTGAGTAAAGACGTTTCGCAAAAAGCTGCTTGGGGAACTGGTGGACCCGGATATACTTTTGCTGATGAAATTGGTGAAAATAATAGAAATGAGTTCGGAACTATTGCGATGGCTAATGCCGGACCTAATACAAATGGAAGTCAGTTTTTCATAAACGTAAATGATAATTTTTCTTTGGATACTAGACACACAGTATTTGGGAAAGTTGTAAACGGGGTAAACATTCTTATGGAGATTAGCCAAGTGGAAACAACACTTGATCCTTCTGGTAGAGAAGAAAGTTCTCCCGTGGAGGATGTGATTCTGGAATCAGTTGTGTTGAAATAAAAAAAGCAAAAACAGACAAAATTAAAGGCTACGCTTTGCGTAGCCTTTAATTTTGTCTGTTTTT
>JAHJLO010000104.1 GCA_018821685.1 Patescibacteria group bacterium | reverse complement strand
GACATCGAGGTATTAAAAAAGAAGAAAAAAGATTGCTAGTTATCTCTTATCTTTCGAATCGCCGAAAGTAATTCTAGCAACACTAAATGTCACTTAACTCACTTATTGTATTAAATTTAACTAATAAGAAAATAGAAAGCTACGAAAACATCCCCTTATATAGAATAAATGATTCAGTAAAGTCTCAGAAAAGTAAAAATATTACAGATAGATTTTTAAAAGAACCAACAAATGCAATTAAATATAATTCTGAAATTCCTGATTGGAAAACATACTACAATGACGAGTTCGGCTTTAGAATAGAAATTCCTGCCGATTGGTATGTTTATGAACGTGATTCTCATATTTCTTTTGGAACGATTGAGGCAATGATAGGAGGAGGAAGATGGGGTATTAGTATCTATACTAAATTAGATGATGTAGATAAACAAATTAATGATATTCTTTCAGAAGTCGGTGATCAGTTTGAAGATAGAGTTGTAAAATTAGAAGATATAAATGATTACACAAAAAAATCTACGGTAACTACCGCAGAAGTTTCTTGGTGGGTTTCTGAAATTTACTTTATTATTTCAGAGAAATATATCTATACTCTAAATAATGGAGCTCGACAAGACGACGGATTTGAAAATTTTATTGGAAGTTTTAAATTTAAAGAAATATGATAACTAAAAATATAAAAATAAGTATTTTGATAGCGGTTGTTATGATTGTATCGGCTTTTGTTTATTCAAATAAGAATGATCAAGAAATACAAAAAACAGGAAACATATATTTTGGTTTAGAAGAAAATGAAGAAATAGATAATTCTGTTGCTGGAGATTATTACACAAGATTTTTTTCTCCTGAAGGGAAAGACCAATTGTTTAAATTAGGTCTTTCTCCAATGAGGCCAAAAACAATACAAGGGGGTGCCAGAGCTTCATTAAAAATTTCTTACGAAGACGGAAGTGATGTTTGGAAATTAGGCGGTTGGGATTTTGGAGAAGATGATCAAATAATAGTAACCCTTTCTGGATCTAGTAAGGGAGAATTTGTTGAACCAGAGGTTTTTGAATTTGTTTACAAAGATGATTCTCTTATTGCCACAAAGTATAATAAAGATATTTACAACATAGAAAGTCTTGTTTTTTCAAAAAATAGCAATGATATAAATATTTCTGAATTGAAGGATATTATAGAAATAAGTCCTTGTGGCAGAAGTGTGAGGGCAGATAATATTGTCTTCGGCGGTTTCAGCTTTACAAAAGCATTTGAGAGGGTTTCTCAAGAGAATGTAAAAACAAGTTTTTGCGGAAATGAAAAGTACATGAACCCTGATTTTTATAGCGATATTTTAGGGATAGGTATAAAAGAATGGAGATGGGCGGAAACGGGTAAGGCTATTTCAGACAAAGAAGGCCCTGTTAATTCATATATTATCGCTTTATATTCCAAAGAAAATAATCAGAGGAAGAACAATCCTTTTGATTCTGGGTTGATTTATAAATTTGATTTTAGTGAAAATAAAATATACAGGCAAACAGCATTTGATGGAAGTTTTTATGAAATAGGTACTATCAAAGAAAGTGATTTTGATAATGAAGAAAAATCTTTTTCCAGTATTGGAAGTTTATTTCTTTATTTTAAAGATATAGATAAAGATTATGATGTTAAAAAAGAGCCACAAAATATCATTTGGAACGACGGAGATGGCTACAATATTCTAATCCCTGCAAAAGAATCTTTTGTTATAGCAAAAACAGGACTTTCCCCTGTTGAATTTAGTCTTGTCGCAGATACTTATTTCAACGAAGAATTGTCTATCACAGATATGTTTTTTAAAGAACGAGGTTTTGTTTTAGACCCAATTAACTCTTCTACAAGCACTTCTGATAGTAGTTTTTATGATTATTTACAATCATACAAAAAAGATAAAGAATTATGTGTGATAAAAGTTAATCCTGACAATATTTCATTAAGTGTCTCTTGTGGAAATACTTTTGACGAATCTTATACCGAACAAATTCCTTTTATTAAAGCTATCAAAGATTTCAAACCAGAGTATACAAATTTAATGGTTCGTATTCATGAACATAGTGGCGATTTTTTCAAAGTTGGAGTTGGAGGTTTTAGAGGGGGTTCATCTGCTGTTATAAAAAAAGAAGGTAATAATTATCGAGTTTTATATATCAGCCAAGAAGACCCTTATTGTAAGTTTATAGAAAATGAAAATATCCCAGACAAAACACTTAAGCTATTTAAAATAAATGGTTGCTACGAGGGTGGTAAATTAAAAAGATTTTAATAAAAAACGTGGACAGGACTAGAACCTCTTTTATGGCTTAAAATAAGGGTTTGGAATTTGGACAGGGATAGGACGATTTTGTTCAGATTTCTTACCTGTTAAATAGTATTGCAAAACCGACCCGCCCCCAGACGGGGACGGGTCGGTTTCACCAAAATTGGGTGCTCCGCACTTGGGACGATGTTCGAAAAGTTATAATTAGTGAAATG
>JAHJLO010000103.1 GCA_018821685.1 Patescibacteria group bacterium | reverse complement strand
CATACGTCGATAGCGTTTACTATATTTTTCAAAATCTGCTTTCTTTTGAGAAAAGTCAAGTTTTTCAATTACTACAGGCTTTTCTTGTTTTTTTGCATATTGCACTATTTCTTTGATTGCGTTACCAAAAGTTGCACTTACCTGATGTTTTCTCATGTCCTGTATTGGAGTTATTATTTTGCCAAACTTAACAAGATTACCATGCCTATTTGTTTCTGCCCATGCTATATGGGCTTTGTTTAAATCAACACCGATAGCCCCAAGTCCTTGTTTTGTGGAGTGTTCTATTTCTTTTCTTTTGGTTGTAAGAAAAAGATACCATGTATTTTCTTTTCGCACAAAACGATAATTTATCGCTTGTTTACTTAATAATGCGTTGTTTATGATATCTTTTCCATAGCTGAAATTTATTGGAATTTCTATATGTTTCCCGTACTTTTTCTCCAGCGATGGTAGAAGTCTTAAATGGAGTTTGTTTGCTATAAGTTGGCAATTTTGATTTCCAAAACGCTCATCTTTGGAGCCTATAACAAATATTCTGTTGCTTCTGGCTGATTGAAATGCTTTTTTCCACTCCTGATGATTTTCATATCCATTATCTTCTAAATTAAACTGAGCAGAAAATAGTTTTTTGCCTCCAAAGCATATTTTTACATCCCTTGACTTAAGGTTACTTAATCGGTCTTGAGATTTTTTCAATTTTCTCTTTTTTTGATGCAATCGAAATTTCGTTGTTCTTTTAAGTTCTATATTTTTGATTATTGCTTCTTGGTTTTTTATTTTTTTATTAGCAAGTTTTTTATTTGCTTCTTTAATTTTTATATACTTTTTCTCAAGTTGTTTTATTACATATTGTTGTGACTTTATTCTTGTCGTGATCTCTGCTATATTACGCTTTCTTAATTCTTTACTTGATGTTATTAGTCCTCTTACTTCGCTTGAGAGAGAATTATATTGCCTTGCTGTTAGGCCATATTTTTTGATATATTCTTTTTTTAATATACTGTTATTGCCGCCTTGTAATAGGGCTTTTAGAAGTTTGCCTCGCAAATGACCTATTTGAGATGATACCTCTTCTAATATTTCTACTACTTTCTCATCTTTAATTTTTGTTTGAATGGTCACTTGCATAAATACTTCCTTGACTTTATAATTATTTTATAACTGTTTATATTATAATAGTAAAGCTATGTTTTTGCAAATTTTTTTTGGATTATATACGGTTTTTTTATGTTTTTTTTGTTTTGGAACGATTTTGATGTGATCTTTTTCCATAAATTTTTGCTGAGTATACTGTTAATATGCTTAGTACATCTTCTGCCAGAGCATATTCATATCCTTTTTGTGCTTTATCATGTAGTATTACCAATTCGACATCTTTCAGGAGGCATATTTGTTCAAGTATTTCTAATCCAAAACGCAGTAACCGATCTTTAAATGATATTACTATCCTTTTTATTTTACCGAGTGTGATTTTCTTTATCAACTTCTTTAATCCAGACTTTTTATAGTTTATGCCTGAGCCAATATCTTCTATTATTTCTACATTTTCTATTTTGTTCTCCTTGCAATATTCTTGCAAGCTTTCGGTTTGCCGTTTAAGATCTTCTTTTTGTTCGTGAGAGCTGACTCTGCTATAAATCACAGTTCCCTTCTCTTTTTCTTCTTCAAATATATCTTCCGATAAAAATCTTCTGTGATTTCCTCTTGTTCTTTTGCTTTCTTTTAAATAACCTTCCTTCTCCCAGTTTCTAATGGTTTGACAGGAAACTCCAAAAAATTCTGCTACTTTGACTATGCATAAATATTTTGACATTTCTTTCTCCTCAAATAAAATTATATAATTAATGTATAAGAAAAAAATATATCCTGCTTTGCGACTCTTTTCCACTAAAATTATTCAAATTTGAGATTTTAGGGCTACTGTTGTTTGCCCTTTTAAAATTCGCTCGTCCCTTGACCTATCTAGCAAATCAAACAGAAATATTGTCCCTTCCCAAGGGACAGCGAGTCTTACGAGCAGGGTTTTAAGGCAGCCTATCGACTTTCTTTGCATATTATATAATTATGAATTTGCAATATAACTTTTTCAATATCTTCATAAACCTCATTGTT
>JAHJLO010000126.1 GCA_018821685.1 Patescibacteria group bacterium | reverse complement strand
GTGAAGATCTTGAAAATGCAATAAGAGATCATGAGAATGCAGATAAGAAGAAAAAAGAGTGTTTGAAAAAAGCTAAAAAATATATTGATCAGAAGCAATATAGAATTGCAATTGAAACTTATGAAAAAATTATCAGAGTTGATCCTAAATATTCTGAGGCTTATTTTTATATGGCATTAGCTTACTATTACCAGAAGAAATGGAATGAAGCAATTAAAGGCTTTGAGTCTGCAATAAAATGTGAACCAGAATTTGTAGAGGCATATAAATATCTTGAAAAAAGTTATCAACATCGTGCTAAAGTAAATAGTAAAACTAGTAAAGATGATTTGAATAACGCAAAGAATATTAGTGCTAAGATTAAAAAATTAACTTCAGGTAAATAATAAGATTTCTATAAGTCATTTACTTATAGAAAATTATTAAGCGGTATCCAGTTTATGTATCAAATGATAAGAAAATTTAAAAAATATAGACATACCTTAATTACTATTGGTGTTTTTTGTTTTATCATACTTGTATTTATATTTATTCATATTTCAGAAAGTGCTAAAAAAGCTGACTTAGAAAAACAATACCTTGTAGCTAAAGGTATCATGGATGAAGGAAAAGTTTTTTATAAATTAAAAAAATATGATAAAGCGATTGAATCTTTTACTAAAGCTATTGCTATTTATCCTGATTTCTCTGATGCCTATCTTGCCAGAGGCAAGGCATACCAAAGTAGAGGATTAGCCAGTGCGAATAGTGATGATCTTGAGAATGCGATAAGGGATAGTGAACATACCCAAAAAAAGAGTTTTCTAGCTACTTATTTTTATTATTTTCTTTTTCTCGCCTCTTCAATTCTTCTTGTGCTAATATCTTATATTTGCCATTTAATTGGTTCTTAACCCAAGTAATATCTTGTTTTTGAAAGATTATTTGCATTATTAGGTTACAAACAGGGATGACTGTATCATTTGATTCTCTCACAAGGTAGCGTGATTCATAAAGATCTTCCAGTGCACTAGAACCTATACTAATTAACTTTCGAGCTGCTTGCGTATACTCTAAAAATCTTGGAGAGGTTAATTTTTCTATATAAAATTTTATTCCATATTTCTTGTTTGTGATTATGGGTTTCTCAATATTGTTTTTTCTTTTCTCATTCGTGTTACATGATGCAACACTCAACAATAATATGATAGAAATAAAAATCCAGTTCATTATTATTCACAAAATTAGAGTATTATTAAATAACTGATAAACATGTTCTCTATTCTAAATGCTGTTGATTCTATTGTCAAGTTTAACTATATCTTTTAAGCAAAAGATATTATGTTACATAATATAAAAAACTACAAAAATATTGTTTTGGGGTTTTATAAATGCACTATCGAATTATGGTAGTTGAGGATGAAGTTTTACTGGGTGAGGTTTTATGTGATCTTCTAAACTTAGAAGGGTATGAAACTGTTTATGCCGAAAATGGTGAATTAGCTCTTCAACTGATAGAAGAAAAGTCTCCCGATCTTGTTTTAACTGATCTGATAATGCCTAAAATAAATGGTTTAGAGCTTCTTTCTATAATGAAAGACAAATATCCTGACATTGGTGTTATTATGCTAACAGCTTATGGTACTGTTGAAAGTTCTGTTCAAGCTTTAAAGCATGGAGCTTTTGATTATATAACGAAACCCTACAAAGAAAAAGAGATTATGCAGTGTTTGGAGCGATACTTTGAGCAAAAGAAATTGAAGAGTGAAAATATATCACTTCGAAAATTAAATGAATTAAAAGATAAATTCTTATCTTTGGCTTTGCATGAGCTTAATACTCCCTTAATGATTATTATTGGTTACCTTGATATGTTGATTCAGGATTATACAAAAGATGAAATTGCAAAATCATATGTTCATGGTGCGTATAATGCCTGTGAACGACTTGGAGCTATCATTGCTGGGATGAAACTTTTAACACATGGAAGATCTGATTTGAAACTAAGTGATATTAATCTTAATTTATGGTTAAAAGAAATTTATTTAGAATATATAACCATAGTTGAAAAAAGAGAGCAGACTCTTGTACTTGAAATTCCAGAAGATACTATCATTTTGCATGCAGATAAAAATGCTTTAAACGCAATTATCAGAAATCTTATGAGTAATGCTATCAAATTTACAGATAATGGTGGAAATATCATCTTGGGGGTAAAATTATGTGATGATGAAATCCATATTTTCTGTCAAGATAATGGAGATGGCATACCGCAAAAAAATATCAATC
>JAHJLO010000102.1 GCA_018821685.1 Patescibacteria group bacterium | reverse complement strand
GATATACCACTAGAAGGTGAAAAAATAATTTACTTTGGTAAATTATATTATGTTTATATCATTCATTTTATTTTACTATTTGGATTGTCGTTTGCCATATTAGCAAATAAATATATTAAGGAAAAAAATCTATTAACTAAGGAGCAAATTAAATACCTGTTTTTAGGAACATCAATATCATCAACCATCGGGATGTTAACAAATTTAATACTCCCCTGGCTTGGTTTTTTTACTTTAAACTGGCTTGGAAATATAATGACAATATTTCTAGTTACGTTTATTTTATACGCAATATTAAAATATGAATTATTTGATATAAAAATTGTAGCCGTGGAAGTATTTATTATTTTTATTTTTATAAATCTTTTTATTGATATCTTTTTTGTTAGTTCTGTTTCCGAACTGATAATAAAAACTCTTATTATTATTTCCGTTGTCTTTTTAAGTTATTTAATCATAAAAAGCGTTTATAAAGATATTCAAGATAGAAAACAAATCGAAAAGTTAGCAACAGACTTAAAAGAAGCTAACACTCAACTTAAGAAAATGGACAAACAAAAATCTGAATTTGTTTCAATAGCATCACACCAACTAAGAGCTCCGATTGCATCTCTTAAAGGCTATTCTTCAATGATTATGGAAGGTTCCTACGGACCAGTTTCTGCAGACGTCATGAAGGTGGCTGAAAGATTATTTCAATCAAGTCAATCTCTTTCAGTTATTGTTGACGACTTTCTAAATCTTTCAAGAATAGAAAGAGGTAAAATAGATTTTTCTTTTGAAAAAGGAAATCTCCGTGAAATTCTAGAACAAGCTTTAAACGAAATTAAACCAAGCGCCGAAAATAAGAAGATAAAGATAATCGAAGAAATTTTAGACAAAAACTACATAATTAAAATGGATTCAGGAAAGATCAAACAGGCAATATCAAATATTTTGGATAACTCTCTAAAATACACAGAAAAAGGTTCCGTTGAAATAAAACTTTCTAAAACTGACGACGGCAAGGCACTACTTATGATTAGAGATACTGGCATTGGTTTACCAAAAAAAGAAATTCCAGAATTGTTCAAGAAATTTTCAAGATTAGACAATGCTAACAATGCCAATATAAAAGGAACGGGGTTGGGACTATTTTTGGCGAAAACAATAATAGAAGCTCATCACGGTAAAATATGGGCAGAGTCCGAAGGAAGAGGAAAAGGTTCTACTTTCTTTATTGAATTAAAATTAATTTAAAAAATAAAAAAATAAATGACTCCTTTTGGAGTCATCTATTTTTTTATTTTTTATCCAATTAGGGCAATTATCATTCCTAATATCGCACAGATAATACTAATCACCCAATATCTCATTACAACCTTATAGCTAGGCCATCCAAGAGCTTCAAAGTGATGATGAATAGGAGCAACCAGGAACACCTTCTTCCCTCTAAATTTTTTAGAAGCGACCTGAATAATATTAGACAAAACTGTAGCAAAAAGAGGAAAAGCAATGATGGGTAAAATTAAAACATGTCCGGTTAAAAATGCAACGACAGTAAGAGTTGTTGTTAACCCAAGAATTCCAGTTTCTGACATATAAAATCTTGCCGGTGGAATATTAAACCAAAGAAAAGCTAAGGTACCTCCAACAATCACAGCACAAAATGCGGCTAAATCAATTTGATTCTGAAAAAAAGCAATTCCGGCATAGGCTGAAAAAACTGAAGCTATGACTCCACCAGACAAACCATCGATACCATCGATAACTCCAGAAGAAAACAAAGCCAACATAACTAGCATGAAGAAAGGAATGAAGAAAATTCCTAGTTCTAAAACTCCATCAAAAGGAACCGAAATCGAAGAAACCCCTAATTTAGAGTAAAACCACCAACCTCCAATTAAACCTATCAACAAAACAAGCCCAATTCTAAGTTTTAAAGGCATCCCTCCCGCCATATAAGTACCTTTGTTAAATATGAGCAAAAGGTCGTCTGCAAGCCCTAATAGAGACGCAGAAACTAACGTGAACAACGGTAACCATGTCTGATTTCTACTCATAAAATCAAGTTTTGTAGTCAATTCATCGGGAAAGAAAAAAGAGAAAAACCAAAATATAAAAATTGTTATTAAAGCAGACCCCCAAATAATAATTCCTCCCATCCTTGGGGTTCCTGTTTCTTTTTCTTTGTGTAATTCATTAAAAATAGGAGTTCCTTTATCATCACCAAGACCACCAGCGTTGCCAGAGGTTTTCTTCCACATTTTATATTTATACAAATAATGTGTAACAAAAGGAGTTATCGCCATTCCTACGAAGAAAGCAATAATCCAAGGTAAAAATATTTTTAATATGTCCATTTATGTTTAAATTATAATTTTAATTATTAGAAAACTTTTTTATACTCGCCTCCACCAACTTTTGAACATCCTCGAACCTTCCATCTTTACTTGAACCTAAAACTGAAATAATTATTGGATGACCAATCCCTATATCGAAAGCTATTACCAAGTTTCCTCCGGCTAAATCAGTAAAACCAGTCTTTGAACCGATAATACCTGGAATTGCCTCTGCATATTGATTTGTATTTTCCACAGAGTGAACAAAATCTTTTGATTCTATTTCTAAATTAGAATATTTTGTAGCTTTCAAAAGTTGAGGATTAGTTTCAATAATATTTTTCATTAAAATGGCCATATCTCGAGCAGACCCATAGGAACCACTCATTCCTTCGCTTAAATCTAACCCTGACTCACTTAAGAAAAAAGTTTGCGTAAGTCCCAATTCTTGAGCTCTTCTGTTCATTTCATCGATAAACATATCATCTTCAGTTTTTCCGTCTTCTTTTAATTTAACAAAACCAATAACAGAAGCTAAAGCGTGGGCACCATCGTTAGAAGAAGACATCAGGGTGAAGTCCAAAACGTTAGACAAAGTCCATTTCTCCCCAACCCGAAGCCCGCTATCCCCTTCCACAGAAATATCTTCTTGATTTATGGTAATAATTGTCCCTTCGGGAACCATTTCAGAAGCGACCAAGGTAGTCATTAATTTTGTAACAGAAGCTAAAGGTAATTGAGATTGTCCATTTAAATTAAATAGAACATTGTTTTCTTTAGCATCTAAAACATACGCCGATTTAGCCTCAAGAGAAACATCATCAAAATAATTTTTCTTTTCTTCTACGAGGGTCCCAGCTTTTTCTTCTAGTATAGGATCATTCTTTTGTTGAGAAACCCAAAACCAACCGACCAAAACGGAAATAACAAGAATAGACAAAATTCCAAGAAACAATTCTGTCTTGGTCATATCTTTTTTATTCAAATTTAAGATTTCTTCTTCAAAATTTTTCATAATTAATATTTATGTACTATACCATAAAACTACTAGTTATCATCAATTTCTATAATCTCACCATCTTCGTTTCCATCATCGGTTTTATTCAACTCGTTTCTTACTTTTTCATATTCAGGTAACTCTTCTAATTTTGAAATCCCTAAATAAGAAAGTAACTCAAACGTGGGATAATACAAAAAACTCCGCTGGTTTTCCTCGTCAGATTTTTTTTCAATCAAACCTCTAATTAAAAGATTTCTCAAGATGGAGCCTGAATTAACCCCTCGGATATAGTCTATTTGAGTTTTTCTAACAGGACCCCTGTATAAAACGATCGAGAGTGTTTCCAAACTAGCTTTTCCTAAATCTTTTGATAATTCCTCTTTTTTGATTTTTTCAATAAAGCCATGAGCATCTGGCGCTGTTCCCAACATGACTCTTTCTCCATTTTGAATAAGTCTAACACCGCGATTTTGCAAATCTTTTTTTAAAACCTCTAAAGCCAGTAAGATTTCAGACTCTTCTTTTTCAAAAAGCCCAGAAAGAAACTTCACAGAGACGGCTTCTCCCTTAAAAAATAAAATTGATTCGATTTGTGAGTTTAGGTCCATTTTTTGTTTTTATTAAATATATTTTTAATAATGAGGTACTCCAATATTTTTATTTTCCATATCAATGTCACCAAAATTTACAGATTGTTTTACCGAGATGACACCTTGTTTAAATAATTCTAACATAGCCAAAAAGCTAACAACAACATCAACCTTTTCAGCTTTATCTTTTTTTGAAAAATCATTAAAACTCATCCTTATGCTAACCTTTATTCTCTCCGTTAAACTATCAATCATTTCTTCAAGACTAACAATTTTTCTAATAGATTTTTTTGGAGCTATTTGTTTTTTAGGTAACTTAGTTAGAGACTCAACAACCAGAGCAAAAAGGTTATCTTTCGTAATGTTCTTATCCGGAGAAAACACAGGCTCGACAATTCCTTTTACTTCGGTTTTCTGAAAAATAATTTGTTTACCAAATTTTTCTTTTACGTGTTCACTTAGATCTCTTATTTCTTTATAGGCTTTTAGTCTTCCCTCCAAATCATCAATTTTCTTTTCTTCTTCCAGAGTTAAATTTAGATTAGGCAAAAGTGATCTTGATTTAATAAGCATCAATGCCGAAGCAATCAAAATAAAATCCGCAGAATCTTTAATAGAAAAATTTTGAGAATTTCTAAGATAAGAAATATAATCATCGGATATCTGGGCCAAAGAAATATCATTTATAAATAATTTCCTTCTCTCAATCATGTTTAAAAGAACTCCGAGGGGTCCTTCAAATGATTCAGTTTTAACTTTATAAATTAATTCGTTGTCCATTAAATGATATTATAACACTTTTATCTAAGAGTTAAATAAGTCTGGGTAAAAAACGATTAAACTTTTTATCCAAAACCAAATTAAGGAAAAATTAAAAACAGGTTCGCTAAAAAGCGAACCTGTTTGTTCAAAGCGCCTCGGTCCTATTTAGATTGAGGTGACAAATTGATGTCAGAAAAAAAATTTGGAAGAAGAGACACCTTTCTCCCCTCTAACAAGAAAATAACCGCTCCGGTTTTGGTGTTTTCCCCGATAACAGGAACTTCCAGCGACCCTTTTTTACCACGAAAAAAATTCGCGATATAAATTCCTCCGGAGATTCTTTTCAACCTCTCACAAAGTGCCGATATGTCTTCAAAGAAAACGGTTCCACTGGCTGATTGAATTTGATTGTTTTCTGTCATTTTTTTAATCCTCCGTTTTTTTGTTTAACCCCTGACTTGGTCGACTAAAATCTAAATAAACTATAACACGGTTTAAATTTTAAGCAAGAAGCAATTTTTTAAAATGTAGACAAATTAATTAAAAACATGTACTATTTAAAGTAGAAAATAAGTTTAAATAAGATTCAGGGAAAAGGAGATTGTTATGGGACAAATGCTGAGCTTTACCATAGAAGGAGAAAGTGTGACTCCTTTTAGTGAGAGAAATGCAAGGAAACTCTTAACAAAAGAATCGAAAGGTTGTAACGAGCCTTTCAAGGACCGTTATTGGTGTCCTAAAATGGAATGGTTCATGAAAGAGGCTTGTCCTTTCATGAACAAACGAGAGTGTAAAAATTTTGAAAACATGGCTGGAGAAAGATTAGCCCGTTTGTAAAACAAAAAGAGGAAAGAAGATGAAGGTATCTATATAAAACCCGCCAGTAAAGATTTAAAACTGGCGGGTTTTTTAAATTTCATTAGGAACCACTAATTAAATTTATATAAATTTAAAAAAGACAACCAAAAAGTTGTCTACCTACATTCACTAAAAACCCTTTAAATTTAATGCCCAAACAAAACTACCTTAAAAATGCATTTATAAGAGTAACAACCGTACTAAACAAGCCTGATAATAAAGCAATAAAAGTGGGTCTATCTTTGTACCATATATATTCTTGATTATTATCTTTTTTCATAAATTTTAAACAAATAAAAACACTTAGCGTTCAAACAATGAGTTTTTACTTCTTGTTATCAGACTCATTATACTATGAGTTACATAATTTTGAAATTCATTTATCAACAGGCTTTCTTTGTTTTTAAAAAACGCTAAGCTTATCGAAAAAAGCGAGAATATAGTTTCCAAAAATAATAACCCCGATAACTAAAGCTGTTATAGCTGAAATAAGAACAGCCCCGGCAGCGACATCTTTGGTATCTTTTGCGTAGGGATGATGATCAGGAGAAGTTAAGTTTATATCAATTTCAATTGCCGTATTAAAAGCTTCAGCCACTAATACAAACCCTCCGACAAAAACAAGAACTAGCCATTCTACATGAGTAATATCAAAAAAGATTCCTAAACTAATTGCTAATGCGAAAAAGAGGATATGCAACCATGCGTTATGAGTTGTTTTTAAAAAAATCCAAAGTCCCCTCCCCGCGTGATTAAAGGATTTAAGCCTTTTTATGATGGAGAAATTTTCTTGTTTCATGGGGTTTATTATATAACAGAATAAAAATAGAAGGTAGGGATCAACCTCCGAATCAATAGGTCTTTTAGAATCTTTCGCTTCACCACAAGAGTACTCCTTCTCCGTCTTTCGATTCCCTGCCGGACAACTAAAACAAAAGGCCTCAATGCTATGCATTGAGGCCTTTTGTTTTATGTTGGCTGTATGGGACGAAGTTGGAACTTTTTTTTAAAGGATTAAAATTATTTAGCTTCTGTTGTGATTTTATTTCATCTTTTGAATTAAGGTAAAAGCTTTTCCAATTTATCAGCATATATACTGTAAGCACGAACAAAAGAGTCATCGACATGCGCATATAAAATACCTTCTCCTTGTTTAGTCTCTACAAATTGGCTAGCAAAGGTAATAGCTCTTTCTTCACTCGTTTCAGTATCTTCTATAAATGGTTTTGGCGAAACCCAATCTATTTTTCCCTTTTCGTAATCATAGATAAAAAGACCAACAGAAAATGTGCCGTATTTTATTTTACTACCGACTCTTTTATTCGCCACACAGCCATTCATAATTCCAAGCATTTTATCCTTTCCTAAGTCTATAAAACTTCTAGGTAGAAGTGGTCCTGGAGAAGCGTGCCCAGCAATCCAAGGAATTTTATGCTCTGCGGGGTGGAAAGCAATTTTTCCAAATTCCCATGGGTTACCCATATCGCGAGCAATCACTACTTGTACCGTAGAGTATACCCATTCACCTTTTTTATCACTAGATTCAATTAAATTATAGCGGAAACCCTTAGAGTTAATAGGTGCGATTGAAATTTCTTTAGCGCTTCTTTCTGGAGTACCTATTAATACAGGTTTAGTCATTTCGAGAGAATCTAAATCTTTACCAACAGCATGTCCTAAACTTACATTCCATAAATTTTCTCCTTCTTTATTTTTCTCTGCTGTTTTTACTGGCATTGTAAAATAAACATGCATTAAATCATTTTTTTCATCTATCCAAATATCAGGGTCTTCTAGTCCGATAAAATCACCGTCTTTTCTTTTAATTTTACTTATAATTTCCTCAAAATTTTTAATCTTCAATTCTTCTGTAATTTCAAATTCCTCTAATGTCTCTCCTTTGATTTTGAACAAAGCACTTCTATCAATCTGTTCAGAACCTCCATATTCTCCTGTTCTACTTGTTATACAGCGAATGATTCCTTCTTTATTTTCAGTTCTTGGATCTAAAGTAACAGCCATTACATGTTTAAACTGCTTTCCTGCTTCTGCGACTTTTCCTTTGTGTTGTATATATAAAGAATTTTTCATATTT
>JAHJLO010000101.1 GCA_018821685.1 Patescibacteria group bacterium | reverse complement strand
TGGTTTTTTGCACACTAAACAATGCTTTTTTTATATGATTATGGTTGTTCATTCCTTAATAATGATAAAAAACAAGAAAAAGTCCAGTATATTACTGGACTTTTTGTATTTGCCGACAACACTAAATGTCACTTAACTCGAAAAAGGTAAACAAAAAACAGCTCTTGTTGATGTTCGGTAACATCAAAATGTCAAAAGGTTGCGCCAGTAAATGCGGGTGCGGATGCATGAGCTGTAGTAGTTAGGCGAATAATCGTTAAATGGAGGTGCAATATATTTGCACCTTCTCTTTTTTTAAAAAACACCACAATAAGAGGTATTTCATGAACAAGAAAAAAGTTTTTCGTTTATCTAGATGGGTTCATATTTTTGACTGTGAAAATGAGGTTATTGCTTTGTATCACTCCTTAAATATACAAACCGTTTTTCTGGAACCTTATCTTAAAAAAATCATTGGTTTTTTGAAGAATGGGACTACATTAAATCACATTATTCAGAATATTAATAATGTGGATAGTTCTACTGTCATTGAGTGTTTCAATGAATTGGTTTCAGACCAGTTTGTTGTTAATATCCAAGATGATGAAAGTGAGCTTCTTGAAAAAAAGAGGGAAGAGAATGTCATTCCTGTCGGTATGATTAGTTTGTATTTAATACTTACCGACCAGTGTAATCTCAGGTGTTCGTATTGTTTCATTAACAACAATATGCCGGAGAATCACAAAAGAAAAGATATGACTTTGGATGTCGCAAAAAAGGCTGTTGACATTTATTTTTCAAATCTTTCTTTCAATTTACCTGTCCACGAAAAGTATGATAAAACAATACTTTTTTATGGAGGAGAACCTTTGTTGAAATTCAATCTCATCAAAGAGGTTGTCGCTTATACAAAATCTCAGTACGGGGATGTTCTTTCTTCTATGGGTGAGAAATTTTCTTTTTTACTTATCACCAACGGGACACTCATTAGCCAAGAAGTGGCTGACTTTCTCTCCGAAAATAAGGAAGTTTCAATCGCCGTCTCTTTAGATGGAGAAAAGATTTCTCATGACAAAGAAAGGAAGACTATTTCTGGGGAAGGAACCTTTGATGATGTTGTTAAAGGCTTAAGGGTTCTAAAAGAAAGCTCTTGTGATGTTGCTGTTTCGTGTACAATAAGCGAGAGTAATATTGATGAGCTTGGGTCTTTGTTAGGTTTGCAAGAAGAATTTGGCTTTTCTTCTGTAAATTTTAATACACTCCTTGATACCGAAAAAGGTTTGGTTGATGATTCTTATATGGAAAAAGCCACAAACAAAATGTTGCAGTTTTTTGACCTCGCAAGAGCAAAAGGTGTTTACGAAGATCGGATAATGAGGAAGTTAAAGTCTTTTGTTTCTCAAAAAATCCATGCTTTTGATTGTCAGGCGACTGGAAATCAGATAGTTTGTTCTCCTGACGGTGGAATTGGGGTTTGCCAAGAAGGTGTTGGTTCTAAACAATTCTTTTATGGCGATGTTTTTTCACCTTTTGATTTTCACAAGAATGTAGAAATTAATAAGTGGAACAATAGAACTCCACTCAATATGCCACAGTGCTATGACTGCCCTGCTATTGGGATTTGTGGTGGAGGTTGCTCTTATAGTGCGTGGTTACGTAACGGAAGTGTTTGGTCTGTTGATGACCGTTTTTGTACACATTCATTAGTCGTTTTAAAATGGTTAATCAATGATTTGTATAAAATGCTTTCATAAAATTTTGCTAAAGCCCTTGTCAGACAAAGACAAGGGCTTTATTATATAAATATGATAAAAATAATTTTAGACAAAGCATTAGATAAAGAAGTTTATTTAGATTTTTTTGATTATAAAATTGGTGGTATGGATTTTGGAGGTTTGATAAAAAGAGACCACCCTACTATAAACAAAGAAAATCACGAAGAGTATATAAATAAGTTTTATAAAGAAAATGAAGAAGAGTTAGGAGAAAAATTAGTTGAATTAAATTCTTCCATAGAAGAAACTCAAGAAATATTTTTTAAAGTTTTAGAAAAAATATTTGATTATGATTTTTCTAATAAAGATTATGGTGGAGCTTTGTCCATTTTTGATTGCAACCCTCGGTATTTAGAAGAGGAGACTTTTCAAGTTTATTATAAGAGAGGACCTTTAAATAAAAGAAAAGTAGCTTATCATGAAGTACTACACTTCATATTCTTTGGTTATTGTGATAATAATTTAAGCGATTTAGTTTCTGATTTAGACAAAAATAATGGACCTTATTGGGCATTATCTGAAATATTTAATGTTATTGTTTTAAACTTGGTTGAATTACAAGATTTTTTGAAAGACCCAGAAGGTATGTTTTATCCTGACCTAAAGAAAGTTTATCCCGAAGTTGAAGAGATCTGGAAAAATAGTAATGGAAATATACGAGAATTTGTTGAAAAAAGCCTTGAGGTTTTGAAAAAATAATAATTATGAAAATAAGCAAAGATTCACAAGGAGTAGTTTTTAGAAAAAAAGCAGATAATGTCGAATTTTTGTTGTTAAAAAGTTCGGATTAGAGTCCACACTTAAAGGTGTGGGTAGACCAAAAAATGGTGGCTGACCCTATTTACCTGAGTAAAAATAAAATACATAATCTTTTGTGTGAGAAAGTTGATCGCCTAAGTAGAAACTTAAAAGAAGCCGTTGTTATAAATGATTGGGTTGAAGCTGACAAAGAAAGAAAAATTCACTTTGTTAAGCAAAATCTAGTTATCCATAAAGAAGCAAAATCAGATGAAAAGTTTCGTTGGGATATTGAAATTGTATTGGCTAAAAAATATATTTCTAATCTTTCAGAGGAAGTAAAGAAAGGACAAAAGGCAAAAATTGCTGAGGGTTGGTTGCCCACAAAACCACCATTAGGATATAAAACCGCTGGCGAGAAAGGAAAAAAGATTCATGTAATAAACGAGGATGTTTCTTTCTTGGTTGTAAAGATGTTTAAGCTTTATTCAACAGGGTTATATTCCTTGCAAAAACTAAGCGATGAAATGTTCAAGTTAGGGTTAAGGTCTCGATATGGAAATAAGGTAGTGAAAAGTCGGATAGGAGCTACTTTATCTAATCCTTTTTATCATGGTGATGTTGTTTGGAATGGTAAAACTTATGAAGGGAAACAAGAGCCTTTAATTGATAAAGATCTTTTTGACGAAGTTCAGAATATACTAAATAACAAAACTACTCCTAAATACGGGAAACATAATTTTCTATTTAAAGGAGTTTTCGAATGTCGAGAATGTGGCGGGGTTGTAAGTTGGGAGAATCAAAAAAAAATTACTTACGGACATTGTAACTTTTACCGAAAATGTACCAAAAGACCTTGGTACAAAGAGGAGGAAATTGATAATCAAGTAGCGGAAACTTTTAAATGTTTAGAGATAAAAAATAAAAGACTGGCTGGTTGGATAAATAAAGCTTTAAAACAAAGTAGAAAAGCCGATGTTGATTTTAGAGAAAATAATATAAAAGTTTTAGCTGATTTGTTAGGAAGAAAAAAGAAGAAACTAGATACTTTATACGAAGATAGATTAGATGAAAGAATAACTATTGAAAAATACGATAAGAGGTCAAAAGATCTTGAAAAAGAGATTAAAGATTTAGAATCAAAAATAAAAAAAGTTGATTCGGTTGACGAAAAGCAAAGAGAAAGAAAGATTACATTATTTGAGTTATCTCAAGATGCTTATAAGTTATATAAAGAAGCTAAGAGTATTGATAAAAAAAGAAAGCTTATCAAAGAGGTTTTTGATGTGCTTTATTTAGATAACGGATCTATCCAGTTTGATTATAAAGATGAATTTAAGGTTTTGGCTGAGGCTATTCTTGAAACTAACCGTTCGAAAACGGCAAATTCTCTTAAATCTCCAATTAATATTTTCGAACTGTTCAATAATGGCTCAACAAAAGGAAAAACAGACGGTTTAACGTCTGCTTGTCCCATTTGGCTCCGAACTTGGGACGATGTTCGAAAAGTTATAATTGAAGAAAAGTAAGTATATATTACTATATATTTTTAATTACCTCTTCAATATTCGGATAATGTTTCTCGAAAGACTCATCGATATTTTTTGTTTCGATAGGTACTTTCTGCATGGTATTTAATTCAGGGGCTATTTTTTCTAGAATCGAATCAACGATTCTTTCTTTTATCCAATGGTCGACATCATATTCGTCAATAAAAGGTTGTATAGATAAATGAATTATTTCGTGAACAGGAATTTTAAAAAGTGATAGCTCGGATTTGTTTTTAAAATTTAAAATAACATTATTTGGTAAATTATAACTTCCTCCGACACCATATTTTGTGAGTTGTATGTTGTACACATTTTCTTTATTTAATGATGTTTCATCAAAATATTTTTCTAATTTTGGCGTGAATTTAAACCATTGTTTGTTAATTATATCTTTAGTGCTTGCATAGTCATCTTTATTGTATTCTTCGTCAACTTTGTCAATTAAATATTTTTCAGTCGCTTCATTTATTTCGATTTCATCTAATTTTTTACCCTCTGGTAATTTTATCCATTTTGAATATCCGTTTTTAATAAACCAGTCTGCTTTGTCTAAAGTGTATTTTATTCGTTTTTTCTCATAATCAAGAGAGTAGTTTATATTTAAATTTAT
>JAHJLO010000132.1 GCA_018821685.1 Patescibacteria group bacterium | reverse complement strand
TTAAAGGACTAATTAAACTGGCGTATTTCCAAGCCTCTATGGTTCCATCAAAATCCCCTATTTGTTTCCTATTTATTCCTAAATCAATCCAATCTTCTACGGAACTTGGGTTTTCTTTTAATCTCGCTTTTATTTCGTTTATGGTTTTAATAGTTTTTGTTTTTTGTTCAGCAGACATTTCGATGTTAAAAACAATTGCTTTGTTTAAGTCAGGAACCGGCGGTAATTCTTTTTCTTCTGACACCGGCTGAATATTAACAACAGCCCCGCTTTTTTCATCGACATACTCAAAACCTAGTTGGGCATCACCGGTTGTTTTGTTTGCAAATTCTGGTGTTGAAGTGGCTGTTTCGGTTCCTCCTTGTCTCTTGAGAGAGGCGTCATTATAGATATACCCTCCTATTAAAATTATTATTAAAGCTGTAATTATTATTGTTATTTTTGTTTGATTTTCCATGGATGTATTATAGCAGATTCAAGTATTGTGAAAAAGCCCCTAGATTGCTTCTATGACGCTCGCAAAGACGAATTCTCCAAAATACTTCTTTGAGCGAGGAAGCAGAGATAACAATTTTGAGCAAGAAAGCAAAAACAACGAAACTTCCAAAGACGTTGCTGGATCCCAGCCTAAGGCGGACACGGCGCGACGTCGTCAAATAAAACAACAAAGAGGACAAAAGGCTTTGCCTTTTGTCCTCTTTGTTGTTTTATTTGCCTCCCCGTCAGCAGACGGATTAAAAACTCGTGAAGACGAAGAGAATGTTTTTTACACAACAAAAACCCCACATAAATGCGGGGTTTTTGCTTGCCCGTACACTTTCAAAGAAAGTGTTTTAGGGCTTGCCCGACGTTTTCGTAGAAAACGTTTAGGGTGTAGCTCAAGTTAGTTTCGATTTGAAACTTTTGTTTAAAACAAAGGTTAGAAATCTCAATTTAGTTAAGCTGTGATTAACTTCTAGCGATAAAGCTATTAGTTAGATCTTGTCCAAGTCTGAGTTTGGAAGGCTGCGTTTGCAGGGAATCCTGGCAATCCGTAACCATTTGTCCAGTCTTGGTTGTTCTCTGTATCTGAAGTAGCTACTGGAGTTGTTGTTGAGAATGGTGACCAGATAATGTTATCTGTATCAGCAGCCCCAGCGTCTACGTTTGTAACAGATCCCATAAGTCCAGCAAGTGCTGGGTATGAAGTATCTGCTAGCAATGCCAAGTTGATTGTTTCTGATACTGAAGCAGCATCAACAGCTGTTGAAGCTTTCAAGACATATGTCTTTGTGCTGTTAGCTGGAACAACTTTAGCTTGTGAAGTAGCAAGTGCTGACAATTCTAGAACTTGACCTGTTGTAGTCAATGTTACTGAAGAGTTGAAAGCAACACCATCTCCGTAAAGAATAAATCCGTTTGTATTTCCTCCAGTTGTAGCAACTGACATTGAGAATTTTTTGAATACAACGTCTCTATTGTTAGGGTTTGTAACTGTGAATGTGTACAAGTTAGCACCTGCTGACAATGTACCTCCATTACTTGTTACAGCAATTGTAGGAACAGTTCTGAAGATTCTTAGTCCATTAGTTGTAACATCTGATGATGTTCCGCTAATTGTAACTTGTGAATCAGCTCCTGTTGCGTAATTACCATTGATTCCATTATTGTCTCCATCGTAGGAAACTGATAGGAATGCTCCTGGTGTTCCTTCGTTTACATTGTGAGCTGAAAGATCAGCTTTAATTGTAAGAAGTACTGACTCTCCTGGTTCAACTCTTGGAGCAGGACTCAATTGTGTTGAAGTTGCGTTATCCGCATTGGCTCCACCAAACTGAGCTGTACCAATCAATGTTGATCCGTTGTAAATCATAACTTTTTCTCCAACTAAATCAGCTGGTGAGTTTGAAGCAGTATTTGCTAATTGTAGAGCAATTTGTTTCAAATCTACAGCTTCAGTAGCCCCAGCAGTAAACCTTAGTTTAGCAAGTGTAACACCTGTTGAACCAGCTTGTGCTGTTGAGTAAAGAAGTGATGCGTCATTTGTAACTGTGAATGAACCACTTGTAGCAGCTGTCATAGTTTGACCAGCATTTGCTGTAGCTGTTTCAGCAACAGTTTGTCCTGAACCAACAGCTGTAGCTGCTGTGTAACTTGAAAGTGCTGACAATCCCCATTGAATTGTACCTGAAGTAGCTCCGGCGGCTAGATCACATCTCATTGATAATGATTTCTGAGTTCCTTTAGGAACAACCATTCCACCATCATTAAATGTAAATGTTGTATCAGCACCTGAAGCAGCTAACGTTACATTAGTATCGTCAGTTACATTCGTATCACCGTCATACAAATTACAGTTTGAAAGATTTGCATTCACGATTGTACCTAATGTGTGTTCCAAAGGAAGAGTTGTTAATCTAACATCTTCTCCTGATTGTCCTGCGTCAAGAATGTATCGAGCAAACTCAAATCCTTGAGCTCCAGCGATAACACTTCTATCTGTAGGTTGTGATGATAGGCTAATTGCCAAAGCACCTGCTTTAACTGTCATTGTATTACCAGTAACCAAACCAAATGTTGAAAGACTGATTGAGTCTCCTGTATCTTGACCTGTTACAGTTGTCCATTGTGATGAAGGTGTTGTAGAAGCAGCCACTGTATCATTTGATACAAAAGTTGAACCTAGTTGACCTTTCAATGTCAAAACAGTTTTTCCTGTTGGGAATGTAACTGTATCTGTAAATGTTACTGTTCCGTTAGGTGAGTTAGTTGAAGTACTAGCTCCATCTACTGGACCAGCAATAACTGAACCATTCTGATCAACCAAACTAATGTTTGTAATGTTTTCTGCTTCATCTCCAGTTGCCTGGATGTTGAAAATCATTTGTTGAATTGAAATGGCTTCTCCTCTAACTTCAACTTCAAATCCTCCAAGAGGTTGGTTAGCAGCTAGAATAGCAATATTCTGAGCGGCAACTGTATTTGATTTTGAAATTGAATTAACTGAACCAGCTGTAATTGTTACAACTCCAACTGCGTCATACCATGGATTAGTTGTAGCAAATCCAGATCCTGTTGAAGCAGGAGTGATTCCGTAACCGTAAGTTTCTCCTGTTACATACAAATCTGTATTTTTGTAAAGATCGAAGGCAACAGTTCTGTTTGTTCCGCCGACGATATCACCCTTGATTGAAATTTCTTTCTGAAGACCTTTGTCAACAACAATTCCACTTCCAAATGATGCTGTGTAATACTTACCATCAGCTGAAACAGTAGTTGCGTAAGCAGTACCGTCAACATAAACAGTAATATTAGCTAAATCATCTTTTGAGGCTGAACCTGATTGATTCCATCTAATTGAATGTAATCTGATCTTTTCAGCTGAACCGGCTGTTACTCTAACAGATGAGAAAGTATGACCGGTTGAACCAATCTCTTTGTCAGCTGTTACATCAGGATCAAGTGGACCTCTTGCAGGCGTAGCTGAACCAACTGTTAATGTCCCATTAATTGTGTGAGCAGCTCCTGTAATAGGAAGAGCTCCTGTAACTGCAGCTGATGTGTTAACAGCAACTACTGAAAGTGAGACAACCTGTCCTGCGTTAGCAGCCATTGTAGCTGTTACAGCCATGTTACCAGCAATTGTAATTGTTTTTGAAGTTCCAGCTTTAACTGTAAATTCTTCTCCAACGGTTGCTTGATGATTTGAGTTCAAAGTCTTAGCAATACCTAACTGTGTTCCGTCCTCGTCCAATAGAACGATTCCTGCAAAGTTATTATCAGAACCTAAGCCAGTTCTCTCTACAGTTACTGAGTTAACAGCAACATCACCGTCTGTTCCAGCTGTAAGAGTTACTCTTGTGAAAGGTACTCTAGCCGTACTAGCTGGTGCAAGTGAAGCTGCTGGCTGTGAAGCTGCAGTCACTGTAAGACCTGTTCCTGCAGGAACTACTACTGTTCCAGGTGTAGTTGGAGTAACAACTGTTTCTCCCATTGTGTTCAACTTTGCTCTTGTTGAAGCACCTACATATCCTGTACCTAGTGTAAGTCCTACTGGTGTCAAAACTTCAGAAGCATATTTGTTCTGGAATTTGATAACAGCGGCTTTTGTTAAACCACCAAAGTATGATGATTCATTTCCGGCTGATCCAATTCCTGAAGCTGCTACCTGAGTGTCAGCACTCATGTTAAGAACTTTCTGCAAATTCATAACATCGTCACCTGTCATTCCAAGTTTAAGATTTCTAGTAAAAGTATAAGAAACACCTGTTGTAGTTGTTCCTCCTGTCATTGATGATAGTTGTGTCTGCAATGATGAAATCGTTGCAAGCAAACTAGCGATTTGTGCGGTCAATTCTTCCACTGTAGCAGCTTGTGCTGGCATAGCCGCACCTCCTACTAATGAAAGAGTCATCGCAAAACCAACAAAAACTGAAACTGACTTTGCAGTTGCAAGTTTTCTAAGTTTTAAATAATTCATATGTTTTTAATAAATCCCTTCTTTATTTTTAATTAATAAAGAACTAATAATTGTGAAGGGAACGGCATGATCTTTTTTCAAGATCTACCGCGGAAGAATTTTTTAATGTCTTTTATATTATTTAAAAAGATCCAAATATTAAAAAATTACTCTGCGGTAAATCCAGGCTTTCGACAAGCAAAAAATCAATACCTTTTGATAATTAATTTTCACTAAATTTTTAGTTTTTAAAAAACCAAAAAGCTAATAATTAAGAAATAAAAACGGTCTGTCATTTTTTCTGAATATCTATCCTATTTAATTTTCAAAGGACTTGTTTGCATTATTATCAAATCGAGTTTTAATTAACTACTAATCAAAAACTCGGCAGACAAATACCTACATAAAACAAATTATATTATCGAGTAAAGAATCTTGCAAAGATATCTTTGTGGATAACTAAAACAAAACCTTTTACCCATAACAATAACTAGCCAATATTAT
>JAHJLO010000100.1 GCA_018821685.1 Patescibacteria group bacterium | reverse complement strand
TTTTATCTCTTCATCTCTGATGAATCAAGATAAACTTAATTTTTAATTACCTAGGTTTTGTGAAAAAAGGAGTTGATGTTCCTTCTTCACAAACATTATTACGCAACTGAAAAATATTTCTTTCATCTAAGTTTTCTTCTTCAAATCTTTTTCTCAGCCTGTCAATATCATCCACAGGTGGTTCTATTCCAGAATCTTTCATTTGATTAAATATTTTTTCTCTTAAATAAAGACTCTCTCCTCTTATTTGCCAAGGCTTAACATCGCAAGCCTCAAAAGTATTCTCACCGATTATATTACCAATAAAAGCGACTGTTTCTACATTATCTAAAATAATAAAATGAACGGGGAGTAATTTACCGACAATAACATCCCATTCTTTACCATCAAAATCTTTTAAAACCAGAGCATCGCTTCTCGGTGACAAAACTAATGTTCCTGCCAATAAACCTTTCTCGGGCTGATTTGTCATCATCTCTTTTCTTTTCTCAACACCTGTATATCCTGGAATTCCTCTATCTAATACTCGATCAGTTAAGTGACTTAATCCAGTCGCGTAAAAAACAAACCCCAATAGAATACTCGCCAAAGATGATAGAAGAATTACTTTTGTCACACCATAACGATAGCCCTTTTTTGTGTGTTTAAAATTATAATCAGCAACAAAAATAAAAATTGCAAAAACAAAAATCCAGACAATAGGAATAAATTCCAAAAAACTTCCTTTTACCAAACGATATACTTCCCAATCGCTATTAAATAAACTAAAAATGATAACCGAGGCAAAAATACCCCCAGCAATAACTGAAATAAAACCAAAAACCCAAACAATAGAATCTCTCAATAAAAATTGCCATTTTGATTTTGGTTCAATTTTTTTTGTTTCAATTGTTTTTAATATTTCTTTTTTAAAATCTCTATTTTTCATTTTATTTTTTGCAATTTATTATATATTTTGAACATATTGTTTATAATTTTCTTTAAATTGTTTTTTCGCTCTGTTTATTAAAGTAGCTACTGTTCCCATAGGTTTCTTTAAAATATCAGATATTTCTTTGTAATCTTTTTCTTCAAAAAACCTAAGAATTAAAACTTCTTTATTATTTTCATCCAGGCTATTTAAAGCTTTTTCAATGTATTTTTTATTGTATTCTAAGCTAGCTTCTTTTAAAATGTCAAAATCATTTGCGATATTTTGCAAGACAGCTTCGTCCACATCAATCGAGTTTCCATGAGGACGAGCTTTATCTTTTCGGTGATTATCTATAACTTGATTATGAGCAATTCGATAAATCCAAGAAGAAAAACTTAAGTCAGAATCATAACCATTTAAATTCTCGTAAACCTTAATAAAAATATCTTGGAGAATATCATATAAATCATCTTCTCTAACATTTGTTATTCTTTTTACATAGCGAAAAATTTTATCCTCATATCTATCAATTAGATATGCAAAAAAATCCTTGTTTTTTAAAGATAATTCAACTAACTGTCCATCAGTTTTTTCTGTGCTTTCCATACTAATATATTATCTGATTAACTAACAATTAACCACCTTTGTTTTAAAAAAAATTTATTCATAACGTAAAGCTTCAATGGGATTGAGAGACGCAGCGTTACGAGCCGGATAGTATCCAAAAACCAAACCGATAAAAGCAGAGACTCCAAAAGATAGAAAAATAGAGGAGAAAGTAACGACAGTAGTCATGTCCCCAAATTTACCCACCAGCCAAGAAACAGCCCACCCAAAAAATATTCCGATAACACCTCCCACCACAGTCAGCACAATTGATTCCATTAAAAATTGCATAGTGATATCTTTTCTCTTAGCCCCTAAAGATTTTCTTAATCCTATTTCTCGGGTTCTTTCGGTTACTGTGGTTAACATCATGTTCATAATTCCAATTCCTCCCACAACCAAGGATATCCCCGCAATGGCTCCCAAAAGTAACGTAAGAGCCCCTGTAACAGAAGAAACTGTGTCCATAATGTCAGACTGATTCATAATAGAAAAATCAGCTTCTTCTGAGTTTGAAATTTTATGTCTTTCAAGCAAAAGAGTATTTATTTCATTCTGAGCAACAACCATTAATTCTTCACTTTCTACCTGTACACTTATATTAGAAAGGACTTCGCTTCCTGTAAAATAGGTTTGTGCAGTAGTAAGAGGAATATAAATCAAGTCATCCGAGCTTCCAAAACCTGTTCCCCCTTTTGCTTGAGTCACTCCAATTACTGTGAATTTTTGTGTGTCTATTTTAATAGACTCTCCTACAGGGTCAACGTTTTCTCCGAATAAATCATCTCTTGCTGTAGGACCAAGAACCGCCACTCTTGAGTTTCTTTTCACAGAGTCGCTGATAAAATTACCAAATTCCATTTCTAAATTTTTTATTACTAAATATTCAGCGTCAACTCCATAAATGCTAGTGTTGGTATTATTGGTTTTATAAATAACCTGCTTCTTTGTTGAAACCGTAGGTGCCACAGAAACCGCAGAAGAAATATTTTCTTTAATAGCATCTGAATCCGAAAGCACAAGAGTTTGAGCCGAGCCTTGTCCTTGTCGTACATTTGAACCAACACCTCCTTGCGAACCAGGGCTAACAATTAGAAGGTTTGAACCCAAAGATTGAATATTGGAAGTAATGTCAGCCGTAGCTCCTTGCCCAATAGACATCATAGCCACAACCGAACCAATACCAATAACAATACCTAGGGCCGTTAGCCCCGATCTTACCTTGTTGCTTAAAATAGCAAGAAATGTTTCTTCTAGTAAATCTCTATATAACATATAATTATTTGTTTTTAAGTATCGGAATTAATTTTGATTTTTCGTTATTATCAAAATCTTCGATAATCTCACCATCTTTCAGTGTGATTATCCGACTGGCATATTCAGCGATGGATTGCTCGTGTGTAATTAAAATTATTGTCTTTCCTTTTTTATTTAAGTCAATAAAAGTTTTTAAAATAATATCACCCGTTTTGCTATCTAAATTTCCAGTAGGTTCATCAGCCAAAATTATAGCAGGATCATTTACCAATGCTCTTGCGATAGCAACTCTTTGCATTTGTCCCCCTGAAAGTTGATTTGATAAATGAAAGAAATGATCTTCACTCAAATCAACTCCTCTTAATGCTTTTCGAGCCAGCTCTTCTCTTTTTTTCTTGTCCATTTCTTCATAGATTAAAGGCAAAACAACATTCCTCAAAACAGATGTTCTTTTTAAAAGGTTGAAGGATTGAAAAACAAAACCTATTTTCTTTTTTCTAATATCTGCAAGCTCATCTTCCGAAAGGCTAGAGATATCAGAACCATCCAAAAAATAGCTGCCATTTGAAGGGACATCGAGTGCTCCTATAATATTCATCAAGGTTGATTTACCCGAACCAGACTGACCAATAATTGCAACGAATTCACCCTCTTTAATTTTAAAGGATACATTTTTTAAGGCTTTGGTTTCAGCTGCCCCGCTTTTATATGTTTTTGATATATTTTTACATTCAATCATAATTTATTACTGAATTTGACGCATCATTCTCATAGCATCATTATTTCCGCCACCTCCTCCAGAACCAGGTTCAGGAGCAGAAGATTTATCTAAAGAAGTGCTTACAGTTGAGCTTGTTTGAGTAATAACTAAATCGCCCTCATTGAGTCCAGATATTATTTCGGTTAAGATGTCGTTGGTCAAACCTGTTTCAACTTTTGTATTGACGATTTCATTATCTTTTAAAACCTGAACCATTTTCATTCTTTCGTTTCCTTTTATAGCAGAATTGGGGATCAATAAAACATTTTCTCGACTCTCTACAACAATGTCTACTGAAGCGCTCATCCCTGGTTTAATCCTAGAGTCTTGATCGTCAAAAGAAATTTTTACTCCATATTCAACTACTCCCTGATTAACGGTACCTAGGACATCTATTTCTGAAATTTCCCCTTCAATTTCAAAATCCTCTATAGCATCAAAAGTAATAGTTACTTTTTGTCCTAATTTAATTTGGGAGATGTCAGCCTCATTCAAACTAGTTTCAATAAATTTATCTACAGAAACCAAAGAAGCTACGGAACCAGAGGAAACACTATCTCCGACCCTTAAATCCATTCCTGTGATAATTCCATTAAAAGGAGCCACGATGTAATAGTCTGATAGTTTTTCTTTTGCATCAGCTAACGAATTTTCTTTTTGTTGCAAAGATAATTTTTTGGTTTCTAAATCAAACTCATCGGGTCCATCAATAAGATTTTTTAATGTTTTTTCTTTTTCCACAATATCTCTTTCAGCATTTATAATATCTTCTTTACTTGTACTGATAGTATTTTTTATATTAAGTAAAGAAGAAAGGTGGCTGTTTATTTTACTAGTATAACCATCGAGAGTAATTAAATGTTGGTTGGAAAGAGTTTTTGGTGTTTGAGAAATTTTACTCAATTCATCTTGATAAAATTGAATAAGGTTATTGGAGGTCTTAACAGAATCTGATATTGCCTTGGAGGTATTGTAAGTTTTTAAAATAATAGATTCGATTAAATCTTCTGAAGAATACCGACTGATATTTTTATAAGTATCGAAGCTTTCGTCATATGAATTACGAGCTACTTGATAATTATCATAGGTCAAATCTCTAAGAGCTAAACCATTAAAACCTGCCGAATTAACAGTACTAGAATAATAATAATCAATATTCCACTGATTATCACTCAAGGTGCTCAAAAACAGGAGGTCATTCAAACCGCTTATTATTCCGGGTAAATCTAGAAAAGCAGAAGAAACAGTATTGTAACCGTCTTCATATGTTTTTTCTAGATCACTTTCTGCATTTATTTTTTTCTCTCTTGCTTGTGATAGATCATTTTCTGCCTGAAGGATAGAAAGCTCATCAGCTGGTTCAATAAATTTATTGTACTCATTTTTTGCATTTTCTAAGTTAATTTCAGCATCTCTAACCGTTTTTTGAGCATCAGAAATATCAAGTTGAGCGATGAGATCCCACTTTTTTAAATACTGCCCGTTGGTAGTAGCTACATAAACAACAACCCCTGAAGCTTGGGGTTTAATATCAATTTGACTTGATACGACTACCTGTCCCGTTCCAGGAACTATAGATTTGAGATCACCAATTTCGACGGCTTTTGTTGTATAACTACTTTCTTCTCCATTAGTAAAAAGATACTGCCAGCCAAAAAAACCTATAAACAAAACTGCAACTAAGACTGCAGCAAAAAGTTTTTTATTATCTATAATAATTTTAAAGATATTATTTAATTTTGTTTTCATGTTTATTAGTACGGATAAATTCCTATTTTTCTTTCAATTTTAGTAAATAATGCGTATTATGTATGGACAAGGAATCATCCTTTTTATTGTTCAACAAAGGAGGGTAAAATGCCAAGAACAGATTCTGGACCAGAAAAAGAATATTTTTGTGGGAGTTGCAAAGAATGGCATAACCGAAAAAAAAGTGTTGAAGAAAGAAAAAAGATGGAGGAAAGATCGAAACTCTCCAATGATGATTCATGGTTGTCCTTATTGTGTAAAAGAAAGACTTCAAAAAAGTAGTCATCTGTTTTTAAAGTTAGAAAACTCTTAAGTTCTAAAAAAGTCTTTTGCCCGAGTGGGGGGGCAAAAGACTTTTTGAATTTTTCAATAAATTTGTTTTTCTTTCAATTTTCCGTAAAAAATGTATTATAAAAAGAGAAAAAGTTATGTTTTTTTATTTACTATTTTAATGGAGGAGTTAAAAAAAATGTCAGAACAAAGATTTGATCCGAAAAAAAATATCTACTGCTCTAAACACAAAATTTGGTATCATATTGATTACAAAATAAAAGCCGACGAACACCGAGTGTCTCCAGAAGAAGACACTTACCATAGAAATATGTTTATTCATGACTGTCCCATGTGTGCAAGAGAAGAAATTGATATATTGAGAAGACCAATGGTGACACCAGAAGAAAGATGTAGACAGTGGAGGATAATAAATGGACCACGAATCGACCCACAAGGGAAAGGCACTCCTTTTATAAACACCGAAAAAAGAGTTAAAAAATAAAAAGAAGTGTATTAAACCCTTTCAGCCTACTGGCTGAAAGGGTTTTTTGTTTCCTGGGTTATTACAAAAGAACTTAAAATATCCTGCGAGAATTGAGAATTTTAAATTGTTCTAAATCCAGACCTTTTAGAAACGATCGTTTCTAAAAGGTCTGAGCAAAAAATCCCAAAAGTAGGGGTCTTTGTCTCGTGTCCACTTTTGGGGGTACAGTTCAAAGAGGGTGGGGCGTTCAAAAATTCAGGCTTATTTTCTCTCAAAAAAGCTGTGCACACCTTTGGTTGTGAATGAAAATTATTTATTTTCCTAAATAGTGTTTAAGTGTATAAATCCAATCCTCATCAGTCCCCTCTTCTTCTTTTGTTCGTAATAGCCACTGTAAATATCCAGGGTCTTTTTTTGCAACGTCTTCGACAAGTGAATTCATATGTTTTCCGAAAGCAAATTTCTTAATAATGGAAGGTTTCGATGAAATATCCATCATTCTTTTTATTATTTCTTCTTCGGATGACCCATTGGCTTTTTCTTTTGCCTTGTCATAAAGATGTTTATACACAGCTTCCAAAACAAGGACATCTCCATCCGCACTATGGGGGTTAATTTCTACATCAAAACTAACTTTGTAGTAATATCTTAAAAACTGCAAATTATACTCTGGGATTTCCATTTTTTCATCCAAATACCTTGCGAGACGCAAAGTACAAATATAATTAGGAACCTTCATCCCGTCATTTTCAAGCATAGCAATATCAAATTTAGCATTATGGGCAACTAGGATATTTTCATTTAACAGATTTTGAAGTTCGTTAAAAGTATCACTACCCTTAAAAAGAGGTTCATTCTCAACCATTTCATTTGTGATGTGAGTAATGCTCATAGCTTTAATGGAAATAGAA
>JAHJLO010000099.1 GCA_018821685.1 Patescibacteria group bacterium | reverse complement strand
CAACTCGATTGGATCTGCTGACGCCAAAGCATCGCCTCCACATTCTCCTCGATCATGGGGTAAGGGGAGGTGTATCTTCACAGCAGCTTACGAGAGCGGATCTTGGGAAAGTGTCTTGTTTACAATTACTTGGTCAGGGTCAAGATGCTTCCTATACTCAAGTGCTTCGATCTCATAGAAAAGCTTCTTAAATAAGAAGAGTTACTGCTTAATTAACCTGATAAGGTGCAGGAAAAAATGAAAAAAAGAAGATATCGTAAGCTTAAAGCTATAAAAACAAAACCCATTAAAATTAATAGAAGAATCAGTAAAAACATATATCCTGATAGAAGAAGTAGAAAAATTAAACCGTTGAAGTTTAGGATGTCTGACTTTATAGGGCTTGGTCAAATAAAAACCTCAAAAGAGGCAAGATCTATATTTGAAAACTTTCGAACTCAATTCATATATGCGGAAAAAAGTAAGAGTCAATCTATTCGTATAGATATGGATGATCATACTGGATTTGATCCAGCAGCACTTATGTACTTTATTAAACTAATTTATTATGCTAATAATTTATTAAATTTAAAAGTAAGTGGAACTTTTCCAAAAACAAGGGAAGCAAGAAGACAGTTAATAGATATTGGATTTATAGGTCGCGAAAATGCGTCAAAAAAATGTGTATCTTTGATTGATGGAGATCGGCCATCCAGAAAAACAGCGAAAGAACTTGCAGAGTTTTTGGCTGACCAACTAATACAAAGCACATCTAATCAAGATGATTGTTCAATTTTCAATAGAAAACAGCTAATACAGAAATTTTACGGGCCATTTTTTGAATTAATGCAAAATGTTTACGCACATGCTGGTGAAAAACGAAAAATAAGATGGCATGCATTTGGTTTATTCGATGAAAAAAATAAAAAAGCAACAGCTGTAGTTGGAGATCTAGGAATAGGAATTCGTAAATCATTTTCTAAAAAAGAACCAACCTTAAAAAAGGTACTAAAATCAGATAGTCAATTTATTCGACAAGTTTTAATAAAAGGAATCTCATCACATCCAGGAAAAGGTCGTGGAAAAGGGCTAAAGGAGCTAAGAAGGTTAGCCGAAGAAGGTGCAGAGCTAACTGTTCTAAGTGGAAGAGGTCTCGTCTTTGTCACCCCAGATGGAATCTGCGACGGAAGCCATCTTCAAAGCATCCCAGGAACGATTGTGGTGTTCTCGATTACGAAAGGCGACTGCGATGATGAATAATACGATTACCATTAACTTGGCAAAAGAAGCAGATGAGTTTTTGGGTGCTCGATACCCAGAGGAAAGTGATGTTAATGGCGAAGAGTTTCGCGAAAATGTATTATTACCTGCATTTAAAAAATATAAGAATATAATAATTGATATAGAAGATGTAATTGGATTTACTTGGTCTTTTTTGGATGAAGCATTTGGTGGTTCAGTCTGGGCGATGGGTGGTATCGGCAATATCGAGTTGAGGCTTTCAATATCAGCAACTAAAAATTATGAATGGAAACAAAGAATTCAGGAATATATGGAAGAAGCAGAAGAAGCTCGCAAGAAAGGCTTGATTCCAGAAAAGCGTTGGAGAAAGTTTGCTAAATGAAAGATCTAATAGTAGATTTAATCATAGATGAGATCTATAGCGCTCATGTTATTTCTATTTCTTTGACTTTTTGGATTCCAATTGCAATTTCACTACTAGCACTAGGTGTTACTTTTTTCTTTTATAGAAGAAACGATAGATCCTTGAAAGAATCAAATAAAATAGCAAGACTAGCTCTTGATCGGGCTGATCTTGAGATTAAACAGGGTGAGTTTAGAAGAAATGTCGTACAACTGGTCTTAGATTTTATAGAATCACTAAATAAAGAGTACCGTGCACTTGATAATCTTTCTCAAAAAGCATTTTCTACAGTGCGCGAAAAAAATGAAAAAAAAGAGGATTGGCATATACTACGTCGTGAAACTGGAAATAAGCTTTTATTTCTCAAAAAGATAATTAAAAATATAGCTAACGTTAAAAAGTTAAGAGAGACTCAAATTAGAAATTTTGAGGAACACTATCTCCACAGTAATGATTTGAGCTTTAATATTGAAGCAAGAAATAGATTTCTAGATACGGTGGATGAAGACTTCCAAAATATAATAAAAGAAGCTATAATTATGGGATTAAATCTAGTTTTAGTTGTAGATTCAGAAGATGATCGAATTTCAGAGGTTCTTGACTAGTTGCCACCGGCATTTCGAGGACCACACTCCAGAGTCCAGGGTATAGGAATTTCAAGCGACCTTGACCAAGTAATTTTAAACAAGACATTTTCCCAAGATCCGCTCTCGTAAGCAGTTGTAAAGATACACCTCCCCTTGCCCCGTTATCGAGGAGAATGTGGAGGCTCCTTCCTCAAAAAGTGCCTGACACTGAGGAATCCCCTCGATTTTCGAGAAGGGAGAGTCAGCTCTGTGTAATTTAACTATTTGAATTTATGTAGAAAAATGGACCCAGATAGCCTAAGTCTTGGAATAGCAAACAGCCCAAGAAGAAGGTCACCGTGGGTCCAGAAAAAATTCTATACCGTTTTGTGTTCGATGGCACGCTCGGAATCCATAAAGCGCGTAGTCGAGCGATAGTTGAAGCAACGGTCGCAGTGACGGTAGCCGACTCTGTAGTGCCAGCAGATATTGGAAGAGCACTTGCAGTAGATACAACACCAAAACATGGGATTAAAAGAATTGATCGACTACTAGGGAATGAAAATTTGCACGGTGAAATTATCCTGATTTACAGTAAATACGCAAAGATTTTGATTGGGCCAAGGCCTGTTATTCTTGTTGATTGGTCAAAGTTATCTGGAGATCATCAAGCGGTTATTTCTGCCTCAATTGTCCACAAAGGTCGTTCTATTATCATTTATAATGAGGTTCATTCAATGAGATTATTAGCAAACCCTCAAATAGAGTCTAGATTTATAGATAATTTGCATAAATATATCGTACCAGAAGAAGCAAAACCAATTATAATCACAGATGCTGGGTTTAGAAATCCTTGGTTTAAAAAAATTCTTGCAAAGGGGTGGGATTTTATCGGCAGAACATCACTAACCCCATCTATTCGAAAAATAGATGAGACTGAGTGGAAAGGTGCGTCTTTTTATAACGATCAAAAAACGCATGAAGCTAGAGATTGTGGAGAAGTTGAGATAGCAAAGACGAACCCTTTGCGAACAAGATTGATAACGATCAAGGATGATCCTAAAAAACGCAAATCAAATGCTAGAATTGGCAAGAAAAGGATTTCGAAGAATGGCCATACTGCAAATGTCTATAGAAAGAGATATAAAAATGCGGCTTTGATCATCACCTCAATCAGAAACCTTCTTTCAAAATCAATATATAAGCTCTATTCAAAAAGAATGCAGATAGAGGAGTCATTCAGAGCCATTAAAAGTAGTCGTTTCGGTTATGGCCAAGAGAATACCTATGCGTTAAAACATAAACGTTTAGATGTGATCTTTTTACTCGCAAGTTTGGCAATGTTTGTCCAAATATTGCTCGGGACGCTTGTGGAATACTTTAACTTGAGCAAACAATTTCAATCAAATACTCAATCGGATAAAAGAGCAATCTCAATCGCTAGACTTGGCAAACTAGTCGCT
>JAHJLO010000098.1 GCA_018821685.1 Patescibacteria group bacterium | reverse complement strand
TCAACTCCAATATTTTCTTTATAGCAGGTATTTATCAGTGCCACAATTTCCGCTTTTGGTGCAAGAACAATATCTATATCAGCTCTAAGAAGAGTTGAAAGTTCATCAATAGGATAAGTAAGAAGAGGAGAACATGTAGCAATTTGGTATGCACCATTTTTTATTCCAATTGCGAGAATATTATTATTTCTAGCAAAGTTTATTGAAACTCTTTTGCAAAATTCGTTAGGAACTTCAATTTTGTCAAGTTTATCATAATACTCATAATCATATTCACGTGCAAAAATCTGTAAAAACTGACTTTCCGACAAATATCCTCTTTGAACAACAAATTGCCCCAAAGAAAGATTATATTCCTCCGAAGTTGCTAAAATTTCATCAACTTTTGATTCATCAAGTAATCCTTCTTCAACAAAAACCATTAGTAATTGACGCTTGCCAAGCATAGGGAATCCTCCTTTTAAAATCAAATAGCCGTTAATCTCAAAACACTAATAAGACTAACGGCTATTTGAGACTATGGAAAAATTAATTGAAAAAATTTATCACACAGCCTACCATTATAAAATTGATAAGTGATCTATTTCTTTTTATCAGAAGATCTTCTGTAATCAAGCATAAACACAGGAGAAGGATCATCAGCTTTTTTTATGCCATACTTATCAAGATATTTCTTAAAAGACTTATCAAACATTCCAACATTTGCTCCAAGTTTATGAGCTTTCATTTTATACTCAAATGAATGTTTGTGTAAATCTTTAAAATTCTTTTCTCTTAAAATGTGAGGAGTTATAAAGAGATAAATATTTCTTTTAGTGTGAGTTACAATCCTTGTCTGAAATAAAACTCCAATTAAAGGTAAATCGCCTAAAAAAGGTATTTTTTCGACAGTTTTTGTCTCTTTATCAAAAGTAAAACCACCAATAGCAACCGTTTGTCCATCAGGTACGGTTATGGATGTCTTTATCTCTCGAATTCTCTGTGGCTGAACTCCTGCTACAGAACTTGAAGAATCAACAAATTCATTAATAGACTGTGTTAGATCAAGTCTGAGATAGTTTTCTTCGCCGCTGATGTGTGGGGTTACAGTTAATGTTGTACCAGCTTTTTCATAACCTTCAAAAGCTGTGGTATTTGAACCAGAGTTATTCTCAGTTTTTGATAATGAAGGTTGTGCATCCGCAACAGTTATCTGTGCTTGCTCATGATCATTAGTTAGTACGCTTGGTATTGATAATATTTTAAAAGTCTGTTTTGTTTGTATTGCTTTTAAGATTGCAGGAATTGTAAACATATCTTTGTATGTTATCGCTGCTGTAGCTGATCTTGCAAAATCAGTACGACTTGATGAGACTGGCACAGTTCCATAAGTACTACCGTTAGTGATTTTTGTAGTGGTAGGAGTTATGAGTTCAGCATCACCATTTTTATCAACAACAGCAAGATTAGAGAAACCAAAATTACTCCCACCTGCAAAAGTTGGCCTGTCACCTCTTGGTGTTTCAGCCCAAAATAGTTCAATTCCAAGTCCAAGCATATCATCAGGACTCACTTCGACTAAAGCACCTTCGATAAGAACTTGAGGTCTTCTTACATCAACTTGTTTTACAATTTTTTCAATCTCTCTCCACTCATGGTCTTCTGCTCTTATGATAAGAGAATTTGTTTGAGGTTCTGCCTGTATTGATGTTTTTATTTCCGAACCACTTGGCACAGGAGAAGAAGTTCTCGAACCTGTAGAAACTTTTTTTGTTAACGTACCGGATTCTAAAAGCTTAGATAAAGTCTCCTGTAATTTTGTTGAATCAGCGTGTTTTAATCTTATATAGTGAATATTACTTGGTTCATTTTCAAGCTTCTGGTCAATCTCATTAACCAATTGAATGATATGTCTCATTTTTTCAGAATAAGCCTGAATAATTATAGCGTTAAGTCTTCTATTTGCAATAACTTTAACTTCATCAAGATCTGGTCCTAAACCCATTCCTCTTGACCTATTGTTTTTGCCAAGAAAATCTGTCAATTTTTCAACAACATTTTCAGCTACTGCATATTTAAGTTTAATAACTTTAAACTGTTTTTCTGGACCTTTTTG
>JAHJLO010000097.1 GCA_018821685.1 Patescibacteria group bacterium | reverse complement strand
ACAACTCCACCGCGCCTCGGGCGCGCTCCCTCTGGTCGCGCACGCAAAACCAAAAATTTCCTTATCCTTAAAAAAACGGCGGGGGGTGCAGGGGGGAGCCGCAAAAAATTGAAAGGAAATGTTTTGGTTTTGCTTTCGCCGTAACCTTTGCAAAATTCAAAAAATCCGTTATGATTAAGATACAAAGTTTTCATACCTTATATTATAATCTATGTATCAAATTATACAATACCATTATGAGCATTGCGAATAATTTAAAAAAGATTCGTGCCGAAAAGGGTTATTCTCTTGAGAAGGTCGCTCGCCTTGCTGACTTGTCGCTTAGCACGGTTGTAAAAGTAGCAGACGGCACGAACCAAAATCCAACTATCGATACACTCAAAAAGATTGCAAAAGCGCTTGAGATTGGGGTTGATGACTTAATACAGAAATAGTTATGACCGAAAAAGAAACAATAATAAATAATTTCAAAATTAAGTATTCAGAGCGACGAGAAAATGATGGCGTGGTTTTTGTTTTTTTGCATGGTTGGGGAAGTAGTAAAAAAATATTTTCTCCTGTATATAAAAATTTAGACAATTATTTGTCCTTTGATTTTCCAGGATTCGGAGGCAGTTCTGATCTTAAGAAACCATTGACGCTATTAGATTACGCAGAAATCGTAAATACGATTATCAACACAAGGTTGAGTGATGAAAAAATAATTTTTGTGGCCCATTCTTTTGGCGGTAGAGTCTTACTAAAATTACTTACTGAATACAATATCAAAAACATTGAGGGCGTTATTTGCATTGGTGTTCCCTTTGTACGCAATCGAAGTTATAGAAATAAGATCATAAATATAGTTACAAAATTTTTTGGATTTATTTTTTCATTCCTACCTCGGTTTCTGTCGAATTCAACAAAAAAGTTTTGGTATAAAATAATCGGAGCCAATGACTATCTTGGGCTTGAAAATGATGCTATGAGGAAAACATTTATAAACATAATAAATGAGGATATCTTTAAAATGTCAGATGTACTAAGGAAATACAAAACCTCTTTTGTTTGGGGAAGTGACGACAGAGAAGCGCCACTAAATAGTGCAGAAGTTGTTTCTCAAAATGTTGAAGCAAAACTTTATATTATAAAAAATGGCGGGCACTTTCCTTTTATTGGGGATACGGCAAATGAGTTTATAAAAATTTTTAAACAAATTACAAAAATATGATCTTAAAAAAATTAATTTACATTTACCAACTGGAGCATTATGACAAAAAAAGATTTTTGTCATTCATTTACAAAAATCTTGACTGGTTTCATCTCAACAAGAGAGGGCAACTTTCACAAACAATTCGGTCCACCTTAGTTTTTTATATAAGCATTTTCACTGTAATTGCAATACTTGTAACAACTTACTTTATTTTCGGTATTTTATGGTTATTCCTGGTTACAGTTCTTTCTGTTATTTTTTTGCCTTTTATTATTATTTTTGCAGATATTTCAATTGCGCCACTGGTTTTGTCTCAAAAAAATAAAATACTTAAGCGTGCTCAACAGATTATACGAAAAAATAAAAACAAAGGTCTTATAACCATCGGGATAACAGGAAGTTTTGGTAAAACTAGTATGAAAAATGTTTTAAATAATATTCTTAGTGAAAAATATTCCGTTTTTGAATTTCCTGGAAATATTAATACTGATATCGGTGTTGCTCAATATATAATCGAGAATAGTCAGAAAGTGGAAAAAGCAGATATTCTTATTTCTGAAATGGGTGCATATAAAATTGGTGAGATTAAAAAATTAAGCGACATCGTACAACCCACTTACTCAATACTCACATCAATAGGAGAGTGCCATTTAGAAAGATTTGGTTCCCTAGAAAATATTATTACTGCAAAATTTGAATTGCCAAACTCTACGGAAAAAAAGACATTTCTAAATATATGTGATTCAAATGTTAAGAAATATGCAGATGAAAAAATTGTAAAAAATGTTGATGTTGTAAAAATATGTGGAAGTAAAATTGCCGAAAATGTTAAATATCTAAATGATTTTAATGGAATTTCTTTTGAATATAATGACAATGTTTTTACAACAAAAATTATAGCTGATTATGTTATAGATTTCATTATGACTGCTGTTAAAGTTGCTGAGGAATTAGATCTGCATATTTCGGAAATAGAGAATGGAATAAAAAAAATAGACTTTGTGCCACATCGACTAGAAGTGCTTAAAAATGAAAAATTAGATAGAATAATAATCGATGATAGCTACAATGGAAATTACGCAGGTTTCTTACTTGGCTTAAAGATTTTGTCTAGAGCAAATGGCAGAAAAATTGTTTTAACGCCAGGTATTGTAGAATTGGGAGAAAAAAGATCGAGAGAAGTACACAAACTTTTGGCAGAAGAATACTCTAAAAATGTCGATTTAGTACTTCTTATAAAAAATAAAAATGTAGATTTTATTGCGGATAGGTTTAAAGAATTAGGTTTTAATGAGTATAAAGTGTACCAAACAGCAAAAGAAGCGCATGATGATCTAGTAAATGTATTAAAAAATGGCGATACAATAATTTTTCAAAATGACATATCTGATAATTATTAAAAAATAAAAACATGAAAAATTTACAAAATAAAACAATAGGCGTATTTTTTGGGGGGCAAAACCCAGAACATGAAATTTCTATAATAACGGGTGAATTTATTATTGCCGAACTTAGAAAAATGGATTTAAAGGTTGTTGCCGTGTATGTTGACAAGACAGGTGTTTGGTACAGCAACGAGAAAATATCAGAATTAAAGTTTTTTCAAAAAGACTACACAAAAAAGTTAAGGGGTCTTTCGTCATGCTGTCTTGATTTAACATCATCAAAAAATAAACTGGTTCTACAACACAACAAATTTTTGAGTAAAAAAAAGATTGACATTGATTTTGTCTTTCCAGCCTTTCATGGTTTGTACGGAGAAGACGGCACGATTCAGGGATTAGCAGAATTTTTTCGTGTGCCATATGCAGGTTGCGGTATATATGCGTCTTCAGTCTCAATTGATAAAGGATTAACAAAAAAGTTCTTAAACTCGTTAAATATACCGACCACCAATTTCATAACTTCAAACAAACATGAGTTTGTAAATGACGAAAAAGACTTGATTTCAAAGATTAAAACAACGCTTACCTTTCCGATATTTGTTAAACCTGCAAAAACTGGATCATCCATAGGAATAACTAAAGTAAAAAATGATGTTGACTTAAAGGACGCCCTTGCTTTGGCATTCCATTACGATACTCAAATCGTAGTTGAAAACTCTGTAGAAAATATAGCAGACTTAACATGTGCTGTGTTAAGCGACGGGAGTGAGGTTGTTATATCAGAAGTACAAGAGTCGGTATTCGAGTCTTCAGATTTGTTTGATTACAGCGTAAAATATCTGGAAGACGGCGGTGCTCAAACAGGAAATGCTGAATCTAATTTAATCATCCCAGCAAATATATCTAACAAGCAAACAGAGCAAATAAAAGAATACAGCAGACGTATTTTTAAAGAAATAGAAGCAAGTGGAACTATTCGTGTAGATTTTCTGTTAAATAAAAAAACTGGAGAATTATTTGCTAATGAAATAAACACGTTGCCAGGAACTCTTTATCATCACTTGTGGAAAAAAACTGGTTACCCAATCAACGAGGTCTTGGAAAAAATGCTCATGCACGGTTATGTTAAATGGAAAGAGTCTCAAGAAATACAAAATGACTTTAAGACTGACGTGTTAAACAATGCAAACCAACTAAAACTTCAATATCAATCTGAATCGTGATAAACTTAGAAAATCATTAAAAAAATATTATGAATAACAAACAAAAAATAGATTTTGATAATCTATCACAAAAAGAAATTCCAAAGATACCAGAATTGGCTGGATGGAAAGAAATAGATGTGGATGCCAAGCTGGAGTCACTTGTACCCGTTGGAATATTGAGTGATTTTGATATATTTACCAGTTCCATATATTATTCCGAGCACAACAATTCTCCATATAAACCAAACCAGTTGCATGGGAGTAATATCACGATTTTTTTACGACAAGATGTTGCAAAACGACTATTGCAGGCAGAGCGGTTACTTCCTACTGGGTATCATCTTACTATTTTCGATGGGTGGCGTTCTCTCGAGGTTCAAAAGTCACTTTACGATGAGTACCACAACGCTCTTAAAAATAAATTTCCAAATTGGGACGAAAGTATGTTATCCGAGGAAACGCAAAAATATGTTTCATTACCTTCTGATGATCCCAACAAGCCATCGCCACATAACACTGGCGGTTCTGTGGATTTGGCGATAATACGCTTACCAAATAATATAGAAGACGATCTTGAAAAACTTTCATCGGACGAGGAGGCGGAACGAGCAAAAATTATTCTTACTCATGCAGAAATGCTGAACTTTGGAACCAAGTTTGATTGGGGCGGACAAGAGGCAGCTTTACGGTATTTTGAGGAGCAAAAAGAAAAACGAGAGTTAAGTAATGAAGAATCAAAGGCTTTGAAAAATCGTAGAATCTTATATCACTTAATGAAAACAGTTGGATTAGAGCCCTATGTTGACGAGTGGTGGCATTTTAATGCCACACAATCGCAAATGGGAGCAAAAACAGCAGGTTTATCTGTGGCGTCCTATGGGTCAGCCAATTTGAGTGATGAAAATATTCAGTTTGAAAATAAACGTAAAACACTCTCAAAAGATATAGGGCGGGAAACGAGTTTACCAATGGCCGCCATTATTAAACCGCCTGAAAAATAAGGGAGCTTCGCTTGCGCGCGCATGGGCGGGTTGGGGCAAGCGCAATATGATTTGCTTGTGCGTTTAGCACAACCCTTCTTCTTTTCGGTACAATTACCACAAAACTCTCATCGAAGCCACTGAGCGAGCCGCGAGAACGCTGACGAGGCTACGAACGATAGTGAGTGCCAGTCGGAAGCGTTTCTCGTGAGCGAGCGGACTTTGGAGCTACCACGGACTCGGAGAGGAAGCGCCTCGTTCGGCGCAAGCTACGGAAGAAAGGGCGATATGTTGCACTTGTGCAATATTATTTATAAGCCCTTTCTGGAGTAGTGAAGCGGCGAAAGCAAAACCAAAACATTTCCTTTCAATTTTTTGCGGCTCCCCCCTGCACCCCCCGCCGTTTTTTTAAGGATAAGGAAATTTTTGGTTTTGCGTGCGCGACCAGAGGGAGCGCGCCCGAGGCGCGGTGGAGTTGT